>JAYWHL010000001.1:0-5452 GCA_043777715.1 Cytophagaceae bacterium
CGATGTTCCACATAATAATGTATCAGTTGTTTGAGGTTAAGGGTCATAGGACGACCTTTTACCAAACAAACATTATTTACACTAAACGAAGACTGTAAGGCTGAATGCTTATAAAGATTATTCAACACCACATTAGGCACGGCATCTCTCTTTAAATCAAACACAATTCGCATTCCTTGGCGGTCGGACTCATCTCGTATTTCAGAAATTCCATCTATTTTTTTATCGTTTACGGCATCAGCAATGTGTTTAATCAATACCGATTTGTTGACCATGTAAGGTATTTCGGAAACGATAATTTGGTCTTTCCCTGTTTTAGAGGTTTCAAACGTTGCATTTCCACGCACCACTACCCTACCACGACCAGTTTCTAGGGCATTTCTCACGCCCGTATAACCATAGATAGTACCACCCGTAGGAAAATCAGGGGCTTTTACGTGTTCCATCAACTCGGCAATGGTAATATCTGGATTATCAATATAAGCCATGATACCATCAACAACTTCTGAAAGATTGTGCGGCGCCATGTTTGTGGCCATACCCACGGCAATACCCGACGTACCATTCAATAGTAAGTTTGGCAATTTGGCGGGCATTACAGACGGTTCCATGAGCGAATCATCGAAATTTGGCTGAAAATCAACGGTTTCTTTGTTCAAATCGCTCAATAATTCCTCGGCAATTCTCTTCAAACGGGCTTCGGTATAACGCATGGCCGCTGGCGAATCTCCATCAATAGACCCAAAGTTTCCTTGGCCATCTACCAACGGATAGCGTAAAGACCAATCTTGGGCCATTCTTACCATTGTATCATAAACCGAGGTATCACCGTGTGGGTGGTATTTTCCTAGTACCTCTCCAACAATACGTGCTGATTTTTTGTAGGATTTGTTGTAGTTTACGCCCAGTTCTTCCATTCCAAAAAGAACCCTTCTGTGTACAGGCTTTAGGCCATCACGCACATCGGGCAAGGCTCTTGAAACAATTACCGACATCGAATAGTCGATATACGCTCCCCTCATTTCATCTTCGATATTGATAGGGATAATGTTGTCTGTACTACTGTTTAATTCTTCTTCCATAAATTGAATGAGACCCATAAACAATGTAATTGCCTAGAGTGTTTCTTTAGATTTAATGTGCTAGTATTTTATAAATATTTACCAATACAAATATCCATAGATTTTGTTGTGAATGCAAATCTTAGGAAACCTTATACATATCCATCAATGAGTTAGGGCTAATATTAAACAGCATCTAAAGAAAAAAATCTCAAAAAGTACAGAATGAATATTCGATTACTTGAAAATATGCTATTTATTGATGTGTAATAAAAATAGCGATTGTGGTAACTTTAAGGTATAAATAACGTCATAAACAAAGTAGTTTACCTTTAAATAAATATTTGATTGGATATTGAAAAAAAATCAATAATTTGGCATAACAAAAATTTACAATTCAGACCATTACGCTTTTTTACATTTTATTCGTATCTTTGACCCCTATCACCCATCATAACCCAAACACTATGTTTATGAACAAGCTAGAAAAAACAACCAAATTTATCATCGGTTTGATTGTCTTGGCTGTTTTATCAGTTGGCAATTCAAATGCTCAAAGCTCATACAAATACGATTCCCTAAGAAAATGGGGTGCCGTAAAATGGGAAAACGAGTATTTGTGGCGAATGACTGGTAACAAAAAATACCAAGCCTACGACACCCTAAGCAAATCAGAATTTAAGGCATTGAGCAAAAAATATGCCGTAAAAGAACTAACTGATTATGATACCGCCTACCAACACTTTATTTTAATGAAGCGTAGGCCACCTTACCAAACAGGCTTGAAAACCACCTTTACCATTGGCCCTGCTGTGCCTTATTGTGGTAGCTGGGACGGTACAGACAAAACCATGTTCTTAAAAACTGGTTACGGTGCTGGTGTTGCCCTAGATTATTTCTTTGGTAAACTAGGAATCGGTACATTGTTTGGCTATCAGCATTTTGGTGTTGATAAGTCGGCACATCAAACAGAAATGTATAAAGTGGCAGCTGCTTATGGTATTCCACAAAGCCAAGTTGGATTTTCGGACTACAAAGCCTACGAAAGCATGATGGCTTTGGTTGGGCCTGTGCTTTCATTACCTATTGGTAAAAAAGTGGTTTTCGACCTTGGAGCTAAGGGAGGTATTTTCCGCAACGACCCTGCTTTCTTGCAGGCCGTAAACCTTGCTAATGGCAAAGCTATCCAACAAGTTTATGGTTCTAACCGTCGTAACTATTTAGGCTATAACATTGGTTTAGCCCTATTGTATAGATTGACAGACAACTGGAGTGCTGGATTGGCTGCCGATATTTTTAGTACAAAAACAAAATATCAAACGCTTGGGGCTTCGGGCAGGTCGAGTGTGGACGATGGCCAACCGCTTGGTTTTTCAAGGCTAAGTGGTGGGTATAGACTGGGACTAGCCTTGGCCTATAAATTTGCTGATAACAAAGTAGTAGCCATTGCTCCATTAACGCCACCAAATTGTGCCGCCCCTATAATTGAGGACGGATTGAACGGCAAAACGTTTGATAACAATACCTACGAGCGTCCAGTGTTTAAGTGGAAAAGTGGCTCTACGAGTGGTGGAGACGAAAGCTATACCTTTAAACTAT
Organism: Cytophagaceae bacterium; assembly: GCA_043777715.1. Lineage (GTDB taxonomy): Bacteria > Bacteroidota > Bacteroidia > Cytophagales > Spirosomataceae > JAYWHL01. The sequence continues at coordinate 2,661 of JAYWHL010000001.1, forward strand.
ACAAGAAAGGAAATACAAACCCGATTTACCAAACCACAACCAATCTCACAACGGTATTGTGGCCATCTGACGTGCCTTTTGCAAAAGAACCAGGCTTCTATTACTACACCGTTCACTCTAGCCGTGCCAACAAAGGTGGGACTTGTATGAGCGAAATGGCAACGGCTTCGTTTTCGGTGCCAGAGCCTATTCGTGAGAGAATCGTGGAAAAAATTGTTGATTGCAGTAAATTTACCCACAAAATATATGGTGGCGAGGTTATGCAAACTTATAGCGTGAAACGTGTAATAAAAGACACTATTTGTACTTGTAACGACAAAGATTTGTACGAATACAAGTACATAACCAAACGCCGCAAAAAAGATGCTAAAGTTGAGGCATACATCAGTGGGTATAGCAAGAGTTTCGACAAAACAGATTTGAAGGCTGAACTTCCAGCAGATTTTGAATTGCCAGCTCAACGCTCATCGTTTGTTTATGAGATTCAACAAGCACCATGTGGCCCAGACAATACTGCGGGCAGAGTGGTTGCCAAATACAAAATTTATGTAGGCAACAAGGGCAGGTATCAAGGTATCTACAAAATAGACCAATTGCCAGTGCAATAATTGAAGTTATAGACTCAACAAAAAAGCCCTTGATTTTCAAGGGCTTTTTTGTTGATAAATTAGCGTCTTCTACCTGACTGCTGAACATTTTTAAATTGTAGGGACGAATAGCATTCGTCTAGCCCCTTTAATTTCTTTTCCGTGGTTGGTTCTTTTCCGTGGTTGGTGGCTCACCAACCACCTTTGCGAAAGCAATATTCTTTAACAAATCTCTGCGTTATGGTATGTTTTGTAAAATTGTCCCAGTACTCAGGTTTACACCTTTTCCCAAGGCAATAATTTCTTAAACTTTTTCTTGGTTTTGGGGTCTCTGTTTTTCCTTGCACCTCCACTGGCTTTTTCGGAATTACGAGTCAAATACCAAAGGGGGGTATGAACTTTGGAAGGAAAAACAGACCGATACCTGAATATCTGGCCGCTGTGGCGATGTTCCATTTTTACATGACATGACCTATCAGGACATCTGGGAGCAAAACAGGCCGTGAGACTACTGGCTAAAAAGACAAATACGAAAATGACTTTAATTTTATTCATTGGATAAAATAATTATGAACGATGAGTATTGAAGCTGTTTGAAATTGTGGTTTTAGGTCGAAATGAAGTTAATTTTTATCAATACACGAATTTGAGGCAAAAGAAATAATCGTGCTGCCGATGTGGTCTAAATATCTTTGTTATTTTAATTACCAAAAATAAGAATTATCTAACCGAAAATTAAGACATTATAAAAAGTAACCAAAATCATAAACGACTAAATAGATAGTTTTATTTTAATAAAATTATCTATAATCAGCCAAAAAGGAATAAAATAATATGTTTTGGCTAATTATAAATTTTTATACTTAGCCAAAAGTAGTATATTTGGCCTATATTTGGCTAAATATATTATGAAAATACTGATTGGTAGAAAACGAGAACAGGATTTACTAGCAAGGGTTTTGGCCTCTGACGAAGCTGAACTTGTGGCCTTGTACGGAAGAAGAAGGGTTGGGAAAACTTTTTTGATAAGAGAATATTATAAGCGTTGGCTTGCTTTTGAGTTTTCAGGAAAACTAGATGCTAACCTCAAAGAACAATTGGCAAACTTTAGTGCCAAACTTGATAAAAGTACTGGTAGCACTTTTGCTACAAATCCACCAAAAACATGGTTTGAAGCATTTGAAAGGCTAAAAATTTATCTTAATCCCTTGATTAGTAAAAAGAAAGTAGTTGTTTTTTTTGATGAATTTCCATGGATAGACACCCCAAAATCTAATTTTTTGAGTGCTTTTGATTACTTTTGGAATGATTGGGCTTCTAAAAAAGGCAATCTAAAAATAGTAATTTGTGGCTCGACAGCGTCTTGGATGATTAAAAAAATTATTCAAAACAAAGGTGGTTTACATAATCGAGTTACACAAAAAATATGCTTGATGCCGTTTAGTTTGGGCGAGACTGATAGGTTTCTCAAAAACAGAAACATTCGCCTAGACCCTTATCAGATTGTGCAATTGTATATGGCTTTTGGGGGCATACCACATTATCTAAAAGAGATACAAAGAGGCCAAAGTACGGCTCAAATTATTAACGAATTATGTTTTAATAAAACAGGTTTTTTGGCTAACGAATTTGATAATCTTTATCGCTCATTGTTTGGGCAACACTTGGTACACGTGGCCATTGTACGACAGTTGGCACAAAAAACAAGGGGCTTGAGTCGCACCGAAATTATCGAACAGATAGATTTATCCTCGGGCGGAACCATTAGTCAGATACTAGACGAACTACAACATTCGGGGTTTATTAGCACCTATCTTCCTTTTGGCAAAAATCATAAAGACATGATTTATAAACTTTCCGACGAGTACTCTTTGTTTTATTTACGGTTTATAGAAAAAGGGAAATTTAAGGGTCAAGACGTTTGGAATCAATTGGCGGCTTTGCCCAGTTATAAAATCTGGTGTGGTTTTGCCTTTGAATCCCTTTGTCTTAAACATATATCGGCCATAAAAAAAGCCCTAGGCATTGCGGGTATTTATACCGAAACTTCTATTTGGCGGCAAAAAGGCGATGCCAACCAACAAGGTACACAGATAGACCTCCTCATAGACCGCAAAGATAATTGTATTAATATTTGTGAAATGAAATTTACGGAGGCAGGCTTTGTAATTGACAAAAAATATGCCCAAGATTTACAAAACAAAG
>JAYWHL010000002.1:0-5452 GCA_043777715.1 Cytophagaceae bacterium
GAGGCCGAAAAAATGGATTTATTGAAAAAATTACCTCCAATTTCCGTTCCTTTTGGCGAGTACCAATTAATGCCCAATGCCGAAATTTTATTGTATCAAAAAGTAGGTAATGTACCAACTCAAAAACCGCTATTTGTGGTGAGTAAAGGCACAAAAAAATCAGCTTTGTTTTTGGGCGAAGGACTTTGGCAATGGCGAATGGAAGAGTTTGCACTAACCGAAAAACAAGAGATTATTGATGATTTAATTCTGAAAATTATTCAATTTATTTCCGCAAAAGATGATAACCGAAAATTAAGGGTATATCCAACCACAAATGAATTTTTGAAGGGCGAAAAAGTGAGTTTTGAAACAGAGATTTATAACGACATCTACGAAAGAATATTAAATCAAAATATAGATTTAGTATTAACTGACGAAGTAGGAAAATCCACGAAATATAATTATTCCAATACCGAAGCAGGTTCAAGGTTTGAAATCAGTAATTTGTCAGGCGGTTTGTATAGATACACAGCTAGTGCTGTGGTTTTGGGCAAAAAAGAAGAAACCAAGGGCGAATTTATTATTAGAGAGTTACAATTAGAATCACTAAACTCCACCGCCGACCATGATTTGTTGAGGGCAATAGCCAATAAAACAGGTGGAAAATTTAGCTTTTTGGACAACTTAGAGCAAATTTTGAAGGCGATAAATACTAGAAATTTACCCGATAAAATTGATAGTTTTGACGAAACAAAAGAGTTAATAAATCTTCAATGGATTTTCTTTCTGATTCTGATTTTGGCAACCATCGAATGGATTGCAAGAAAATATTTGGGAAGTTACTAATCCATTAAAAGCCATAAACAATGAAATTGAGATTAGTTACGCTACCATTCTTGGCATTGTTTAACATAAACTTAGGTTTTTCTCAAGTAAACTCACAACGTCTAACAGGGTTAATCATTGGCGAAAGTTTGGTTTTTACGGGCGGCTTGTATGGATTAGGAAAGGCTTGGTACAAACAACCAAAAGCAAAATTTCATACCTTCAACGACCTCAAAGAATGGCAACAAATAGATAAACTTGGCCATAGTTTTTGGGCATTTCAAATGGCAAACCTTAGTCTTTCGGCATATAAATGGACTGGGTTATCAAATGAACAATCAGCATATTATGCAGGATTAAATGGGTTTGTTTTTCAGGCACCCATCGAAATAATGGACGGTTTTTCGCCAGATTATGGCTTTTCGCTCGGAGATATGGCTGCAAATATCTCTGGTTCAGCACTTTATGTAAGCCAACAGATAACCTGGGGCGAAACCCGAATATCTCCAAAATTTTCTTGGCATCCTACGTCTTTTGCAAAACAAAGGCCAGAGTTGTTGGGTAAAAATTATTCAGAACAATGGCTCAAGGACTACAACGGCCAAACGTATTGGCTTTCTGCAAATATCGCCTCGTTTGAACAAAATCAAGATTCAAAAATTCCAAAATACCTCAATATGGCCTTCGGATATTCTATCGAAAATATGATAGCTGCCGACCCCGAAAAAAGCAAAAGACTTGGCCGAAAACCCATAAGGCAATTCTTTTTTTCACCTGATTTAGACCTCACAAGAATAAAAACAGATTCAGATTTTTTAAGAGGTTTTTTATTTTTGGCAAATATGCTCAAAATCCCAGCACCAGCACTCGAAGTTCAGATTAGACCCGAACGACCAAGAATTAAAATAAAATTTCATGCAATTTACTTTTGAGGTATAAGGGCTTTTATTCGGAGTAATTGGACAATTTCAAAGGCAATTCGAGCGTAACTTAAATTTCAAACAAAGAGGCGTGCTACGCTTTTGAAGCGTGGCACGCCTACATTAGCCTAAAACTAAAAGTTTAAACAGCCACAAGAATATAGAATCAAACAGGTTTATAAATAAAAAAAATATGAATATTGGAGATAAAGTAAGGCTAGTACACGCCAAAGAACAAGGGGTCATCACGAAATTTTTGAAAAATGATTTAGTAGAAATTGAAATCGAAGATGGCTTTAAAATTCCAGTCAAAAGGAACGAAATTACCATCATTTCAAGCATTGAGGAGCGAATTTTCAAACCTGAAACCCAGAAATTATCAAGTCAAAGAGATTTTTTTAGTACTCAAAAAGCTCCAGATATTCTGTCAAATACTGGGATTTATATGGCATTCCTGCCCTTAAACGACCGAGAATATGCCCAACATTTAGTAAATAATACCGACTGGGAAGTACCTTTTATTCTTTACAATGGCGTAGAACCACACCTAAAAGGCATAAAATCAGGTGTACTTTTGCCAAAAAGTGGCACTAAAGTTCAAGATTTGTTAGTAAAAGACTTTGAAGAATGGGGCATTTTTACCTTCCAATCACTTAGTTTTAGATTGGCTTTTATGACAGAAAGAACGCCTATCATCAAAAAATTAAGATTTAGAGCCAACACTTTCTTTAAAAGTAAATTTCAAATTCCACTCATCAACAAAGAGGGATTACTGTTTCAATTAGATGGCGAAACAGAAAAAGTAAAAATTGATGTTGCTGATTTAAAAGAAAAAATGACCGAAAGCAAATCAGTTTCTGAAAAAATTGAAGTTAAAAAGCCAAGTAGCGTTGTGGACTTACACATCGAAAAGCTGACTCCTAACTCAATGTCGATGAGTAACCAAGAAATGCTAACTTTACAGCTAGAAACGCTTCAAAAAGCCTTGGAAGGGGCATTAGCCAACGGAATGGACGAAATTGTGTTTATTCATGGCATTGGTAACGGAACATTAAAAAATCAGATTCATAGTATTGCTTCAAAAAATATCCATGTAAAATACTACGAAGATGCTCAAAAAGAACGATTTGGGTATGGAGCAACCAAATTGAAATTTAAATAGATTTGATAGCAATTGAATAAAAATTAAAGACATGAAATCAATTATTTTATACTTTTCCTTTCTAATTTTTTTGAGTTTGGGCTGTACCACCCAGCCTAAAAACGACAACCAACTGGATACAAAAGCACCCAAAGAGTCGTATAACCAAGCAAAAAACACAATGGACGCCCAATTGCCAAGTACAATCAACGTTCCTTTTGAAATTTCTATGTCCGACATTGAGCGGCAAATAAATAGCCAAGTACAAGGACTAATTTACGAAGACAACTCGTTTGAAGACGATAATCAAGATAATATTCAGTCGAAGGTTTATAAGATTGCACCCATTACTGTAACCGCCGTAAAAGATACTTTTCATTTTGTTGTCCCATTAAAAATTTGGGTCAATTATAGATTTCAAATTTTGGGGTTATCTCAAGAAAAATCTACTGAATTACAGATGAAATTAAAATTTGCAACTTCGTTCAAAATGCAACCGAATTGGGAAGTTAAAACCCAAACCCAAGCCGACGGTTATGAGTGGATTACGAAACCCATTTTAAAACTTGGGCCTATTAATTTACCAATTGGGAATATTGTTGGGAAATTTATGAATAGCCGACAAGACAAAATGTATGGTGCTTTAGACGATGCCATTTCTAAAAATATTGAAATAAAAAAATACGTTTTACAGGCTTGGAACATCGCCAAACAACCCTATTTACTTTCGCCAAAATACAAAACATGGCTCAAAATTACACCACAAGAAATTTTGATGACACCCTTGATAAGTGCGGGGAATAAAGTAAAAAGTGCAATAGGATTCAAGGTAGTAACAGAGACAATTATAGGAAATAAACCACTGGTTACTAATGATTTAGATATTCCAAACTTGATTATTGTCAATCAGATTTCTGATGATTTTAAGGTAGCAATTTTAGCAGAAATATCTCATCAAGAAGCTCAAAAAATGTTGGCAGATACCATGATTGGCCAAAAATTCAGTTTTCAGAATGGCAAATTTAATGTTGAAGTAACAAGTATAGATTTATACGGAAATGACGAAAAATTAATTATAAAAGCAGGTTTGAAGGGGAGCGTAAATGGCGATATTTACTTTAAAGGCATTCCGTTTTACAGCCCCTCTACTAAAACAATCTTGATGAAAGATTTTGATTATGACCTTAACACCAAAAATATTTTGATGAAATCGGCTAACTGGTTAATCCAAGGCAAATTATCGAAGAATCTTCAACAAGCATTTACTTTTCCGATTGGCGGACAAATTGACGAAAATAAAAAAGAAATTCAGAATTTTTTAGATAAACGCCTAGTAGCCAAAGGGATAACCCTTTCTGGAAAAATAGAAAATATAGAACCTCAACAAGTTATCCTTAGCCCAACGTCTATCAAATCTGTAATTTATGCCAACGGAAAGATGAATTTGATTGTAGATGGACTTTGATTGTAGATGGACTTTGATTTTATAAAGAAAATATCTTTTTTACAAAAAATGCTTTCGTTCAAACGAAAGCATTTTTTGTTTTGAAAGTCATCAAAAGCTATTTTTCTTCAATTACTTCTATCACAAAATTATGGTTGGTATAAATACAAATATCCGCTGCAATGGTCAGAGATTCTCTAACCATTTGTTCGGCTGAAAGATGAGGGGCGTGTTTTTTGAGGGCCAATCCAGCCGAAAGTGCAAAATTTGAACCCGAACCAATCGAAGCTATTCCGTTTTCGGGTTCTAAAACATCTCCATTTCCAGAAATCGTTAATATTTCGTCTTTATTGGCAACAATCATCATGGCCTCCAATTTCCTCAAATAACGGTCGGTTCGCCAGTCTTTAGCAAGTTCGATGGCCGCCCTTTTCATATTTCCAGCATAGGCATTTAATTTTTCTTCAAAACGTTCAATCAACGTAAAAGCATCGGCAGTGCTTCCTGCAAAACCCGCCAAAATTTTTCCGTCCATCAGTTTTCTTACTTTTTTTACATTACTTTTGGCAACCGTATTCCCCATAGTTGCCTGACCGTCAGCTCCTAAACTAACTTTACCATTGTGTACTACACCAATGACAGTGGTTGATTTTATAGATTCCATTTTCGATTTTTGAGTTTTACAGAAAAGACGGACATTTTCATATCCGTCTTTTTATTTTATTTTAAGATGAACGAGATGAGATTATCGTTCTGTTTATTCTTCAAAAAAATTATAATTTTTAGGACACTAGACTAACAATCTGACGGGTTCTTCTAACAAAGATTTTACTGTTTGTAAAAATGCCGCCGCCGAGGCACCATCTACAACCCTATGGTCTGACGAAAGTGTAACCTTCATAATATTTGTGGCGTAGAATACTCCGTTCTTAACGCCAACGGTTTCCTTAATTCCCCCAACTGCCAAAATACAAGCATCTGGCGGGTTGATTATGGCCGTAAACTCATCTACTCCAAACATACCTAAATTGCTGATTGTGAAGGTATTACCTGTCATTTCAGCTGGTTGTAATTTCTTCGATTTTGCTTTACCGCCCAAATCTTTAGCTTCAGTCGAAATAGCCGAAAGTGATTTATGAT
>JAYWHL010000003.1:0-5424 GCA_043777715.1 Cytophagaceae bacterium
CACTGCGGGCGTTATTTTATTACAAACCTTGTTTTATAAATTTTCGGGTGCAGCCGTTAGTATTCATATTTTTACCACCCTTGGCATCGAACCTTATGAGCGAATTGGCTCTGGAGTTATCGAACTCATCGCTGGAATTTTGTTGCTTATTCCTTCACAATCTTGGAAAGGGGCGTTTTTAGGCTTAGGCACAATGGCAGGGGCCATAGCATCTCATTTGTTGTTTTTGGGAGTTGAGGTTTTGGGCGACGGGGGTAAATTATTTGCCAGTGCCGTAGTTGTGTTGGTATGTTGTGTGTTGGTAATGATTGTTCAAAAAGATGATATTTTGAAATTCGCCAATAAGAATTTGGGGATTTCAATCTAGTCAAAACCAATAAAAAAATGGCTAAGAATCAAACCCTTAGCCATTTTTTGTATCGAAAAAACTACTATTTTACAGATTGAAATTCTTGGCATTAAATGTTTTTGGGGCATTTAGTTTGAAAATTTCATCATGAATAGTGGCGGTATAGATGCCTTTACTAAGGCAATGTTGTTCTAGTTTTTTATCAAAATTTCCAACAAAAGCCAGTATCCCAAAAAGGTTTTTATTGGCTAATTCGGGATTGAGACCTTTAAATTCTTTGAGTGTTTTTTCAAATTCTACTATATAATTTGGCTTTAAAGTACTTTTTACTTCAACAACCACTACGTTATTAATATCACTATTACACCATGCCAGAATATCGTACTCGGCAGCAATTTGGCCACTTTTGTCATAAACTTTTGAGCGAGCAGCCACATGGTCGGCTTTGAATTCTCTTCTAAGCATTTTTTCCATGCTATTGATTGCCATTCCCTCCGTGAACGACCCAAATCTTTCGCCCAGTCCTCCAATCTGAATGCCTAGTTCTTTGAGTCTTCGGTCAGTTTCTCTAAACTGTTTTTCGGTCTCTTTTCGCTCCAAAGCATCTTTTTCCCTTTGCAAAGCATTTTCTTTAGCCTCTTTTTCTCTTTGCAAAGCATTTTCTTTAGCCTCTTTTTCTCTTTGCAAAGCATTCTCTTTGGCATCTTTTTCTCTTTGCAAAGTAATTTCTTCAAATCTCCGTGCAGTTTCTTTTTGCTGCAAAGTAATTTCTTCAAATCTCCGTGCAGTTTCTTTTTGCTGCAAAGCATTTTCTTTTTGAGACTGAACTAGCTCAAAAATAGCTTGCCTTATGTCCGACATTTCTATGGGAGTATTCATGCTGTTTTAATTTTAGTTCAAACTTACAAGAATTTAGATTATTTTGAGTACTTTAATCATAAATTTCGTTGGCGGAGCGCCTCAAATAAAACCACACCATTGGCCACCGAAACATTCATAGAAGCTACTCTTCCATACATTGGAATACAGGCCAGTTCATCGACTTTCCTCATCAAATCATCAGAAATCCCGTCTTCTTCCGAACCTAAAATAATGGCAATTGGGCCGCTGAAATCTAGTTCATAAAGCCCTTTGCTTACTTTTTCGGTACAGGCAATTACCTTTATCCCCGATTCTTGTAAAAAACGAACGGTTTTCCCCAAATCGGTTTCTCTACATATAGGCATGAAGTTCAATGCCCCCGACGACGTTTTCATGGCATCGGAGTTTATTTGTGCTGCTCCCTTTGTTGGGACCACAACCGCCTGAACACCAGCACATTCTGCTGTTCTAACAATTGCACCAAAATTTCTTACATCAGTTATTCTATCCAAAATTAAGATAAATGGTACTTCGCCTTTTTCGTAAGTATCGGCAATGATATTGTCTAGCTTTACAAAATTTACAGCCGAAACAAATGCAATTACGCCTTGATGGTTTTTGCGAGTTATGCCATCTAGTTTTTCTTTGGGTACTTTTTGAATAGGTATGTTTTTGAGCCTAGCAAATTCCAGTACTTCTATGTTTCCTAGTTCACGTTGTACCAATATTTTTTCAATTTCTTTGCCTGCTCTGATGGCTTCTAGGACGGGCTGAATGCCAAAGGCCATGTCGGCTGTCGAGGGCTTTGTGCTAGGAAATGGTTTTCTGAAAAAAGGTTTCCGTTCTTTATTATTTTCTTCCATTGTTTTTACATTAAGAGTTCAGTTTTAACTCAAAAAAGCAGGAGTGGGATAAATCCTTTCTCCTGCTTTTTTTAATAAAGTATATTTTTTTACTGGCTTTGGTTTGTAGCCAGTAACGAAGTATCAATAACGATACATTTCTGACTTAAATGGCCCTTCTGGCGTTACTCCGATGTATGCCGCTTGGTCGTCTTCCATTTTTTCGAGCGTTGCTCCCACGTGCGAAAGGTGTAGGGCAGCAACTTTTTCGTCAAGATGTTTTGGTAAGGTATAAACTTGTTTTTCGTAACGGTCGGTATTGTTCCATAATTCTAATTGAGCCAATACTTGATTTGTAAACGAGCAAGACATTACAAACGATGGATGCCCCATGGCACAGCCCAAGTTTACCAAACGGCCTTCTGCCAAAACGATAATCTCCTTGCCGTCAATGTTATATAAGTCCACCTGTGGTTTAATCTGCTCTTTGGTTTTGCCATAATTGCCGTTTAGCCAAGCCATATCTATTTCATTGTCGAAATGGCCAATGTTACAAACGATAGATTTGTCTCGCATCAATTTAAAGTGCTTTTCTGAGATAATACGGAGGTTTCCTGTGGCTGTTACAAAGATGTTTGCACGCAAAGCAGCTTCGGCCATTGGTACTACTTCGTAACCGTCCATGGCGGCTTGTAATGCACAAATTGGGTCGATTTCTGTTACCAAAACTCGGCAACCCGCACCTTTCAGAGATTCTGCCGAACCTTTTCCTACATCACCATATCCTGCCACAACGGCCACTTTCCCAGCCATCATCACGTCTGTTGCTCTACGAATGGCATCTACCAAACTTTCCTTGCAACCATATTTATTATCAAACTTCGATTTTGTAACAGAGTCGTTTACGTTAATGGCTGGCAAATGTAGCGTGCCATTCTTGAAACGCTCGTACAAACGATGTACGCCCGTGGTTGTTTCTTCCGAGAGTCCTTTAATGCCAGCAATCAATTCTGGATATTCGTCAAAAACCATATTGGTCAAATCGCCACCATCGTCCAATATCATATTTAACGGTTGCTTGGTTTCGCCAAAGTGTAGTGTTTGTTCAATACACCAGTTGAATTCTTCTTCGTTTTGGCCTTTCCAAGCATATACCTGAATCCCTGCTGCGGCAATAGCTGCTGCGGCGTGGTCTTGGGTAGAAAAAATATTACACGACGACCACGTAACTTCGGCTCCCAACTCTACGAGGGTTTCGATAAGTACGGCCGTTTGGATAGTCATGTGCAAACAACCTGCTACTCTTGCACCAGCAAGGGGCTTTGAAGGGCCATATTCTTTACGAATGGCCATCAAACCTGGCATTTCGGCCTCAGCCAAACGAATTTCTTTTCTGCCCCAGTCTGCTAGGGTTATGTCTTTTACTTTGTAGGGTAAATAGGCGGTTGTTTCTGTTGCCATCTTGTATTGGTTATTAGATTAAATGTTGAATGAAATATTACAATTTGTATTTTTTCTTTGAATTTGGTGCAAAATTATGGTATTTTTTTGAGATATTCAAATCTCAACTCAAAAACAAGCAAGACAAATGGGTTTAAAAAATTAAATCAAAACCTATCTATTTCTGCCTAGGGCTTCGTGGCTACTTACCCACTGGTTGGCCACAATGGCAGCGGCCAAGGATAGCTCTCCACAAAGCACTACGGCGGCCATAATTTCGGCTAATTTATGGGCTTTTCCTTCCCCAAAACAACCCATCATCTCTAAGCATTCTCGCTGGCTTGGCAATGCCGTTCCCCCGCCATAACTGGCCACAATCAATGACGGTATCGTGGCCGAAAGATAATAGTCGCCATTGGGGCGTACCTCGGCATAAACCAAACCTGCCGACGATTCGGCCACATTGGCCACATCTTGGCCAGTGGCAATAAACATGGCCGTTAGACCATTGGCAAAATGGGCGCCATTATTCACAGCATTGGCCAACATAGCCCCCATGTTAGACAATTGCCGTTGATAAAACATAGCCTCGGCCGTGGTGTGCATTACGTCCTTTAATAATTGGTTGGGTATCGTAACCTCGGCCACTACCCGCTTGCCTCTTGTTTTGAGGGTATTGAGGTGCGAATGTTTTTTGTCAGTATCAAAATTGGCCGCCATCGTAAAATGTTCTAGTCCCTCTAGTCCTTGGTCGAGTATCCAATAACAAGCCTTGTGGGCGGCTTTGGTTACCATGTTTTGGCCAGCGGCGTCGCCTGTGCTAAAATTAAACCGTAACCAACGCATCTTGCCAACGGCATACTGGTCGATGTTCAAAAGTTTGCCTACGCTTGTGCTTTCTTCGGCTTTGGCCTTGATGGCTTCAAAGTTCATACTTATCCACTGGCCAAAAGCAAGAGCAAAACGGGCGTTTTCAAAAACAAACAACGGACTTCGTTGCATGGCCTCGTCAATAATGGTAGTGGTTATTCCGCCAGCCTCTCGGCATAGTTTCATGCCTCGGTTATAACTGGCCACTAATGTACCTTCGGTGGTGGCCATGGGTACATAAAACTCGCCTTGGGCATATTGGCCATGTACCAATACGGGTCCAGCCAAGCCTATGGGTACTTGGGCAACGCCCATAAAGTTTTCGATATTACCAGGCAAAACCGATGGCTCAAAAGAATAACTGCCTGTGTGGTGGAGGTTTGTACCCGTTTGTTGGGCAACAAATTCTCGCCTTTCTAGGGCCATTTCGTGGGTATAATTATTGGTTTTGTCGGAAGGAATGCGTGCCATAAATAAGGAGCTTTGGGAGAAAGACAAACGGTTGAGAGTAGCCAAGGATAGATACGAGTGCTATCTTTTTGAACGAATTTTTTACAAAAACATCGTTTTTAAGTCCACGAAGCTATTTCGGATAAAATTACGTTCTGATTACCGATAAGCCAAAAAGCCTTACTGATGTTTCAGTAAGGCTTTTATAGAGAAACGAATTACGCTCTATGCGTTGAGTGTTCCTTTGCGAGCGGCATCCATCAAAACGGCCTCAAGACCTTTTTTGTTGATGCTACGAATGGCAGAAGAAGAAACCTTCATCTGTATCCACATACCTTCTGATTCCAAGAAGAAACGTTTCTTTTGGAGGTTTGGATAAAACTTACGCTTTGTTTTGTTGTTAGCGTGCGACACGTTGTTACCAACCTGTGTTTTTTTGCCAGTTATTTGACATACTCTTGCCATATCTTTTGTATCTAAGGGGTTTCAAAAATCGGAGTGCAAAGATAGTAATTATTTCAAAAATTACATGCTTTGGCTCAAAGAAATGTTGATTTTATTTCAAAAATTTGTCTTTCAAGATTCCCAAAATATGTTTTTAGAAATACTTAG
>JAYWHL010000004.1:0-5423 GCA_043777715.1 Cytophagaceae bacterium
TAATGCCTGCAAATTCGCAACCTCTGACAATATTTTGAACTTCTGATGTTGTTACAGGACAATGTTCGCCGTCTATCATGTAAAAATCTAATCCTGCAAAGCCACAAATTTCTGCAATGGTTGGATCTGTACTATTTGAAATTACGCCAACCACAGGTAGCCCTGCTTTAATTGCGGTTTTAACTTTGTTTTCTTTCATTAATTCTAAAAAATTTAGAGCAATTTATTTTAGTTCGTGCAAAGTATCGGTCGCTATTTTGTGCCTGATAAATTCCATCAAGCCACCAGCTTGGGCAACTTCGGCAACAAATGGCGAAACAGGAACTGTACTGGTTTGGTGTTGATTACTAAGGTTGGTCAAAATTCCAGTTTCAGTATCAAATTCCAATTCATCGCCAGTTCTTACCATGTCGGCAACGTCTTTGGCTGTGATAAAAGGTAAACCATAATTAATAGCATTTCTAAACTGTAATCTTGCAAAACTGTCTGCAAAAACTGCTTTAATTCCAGCACCCATCAAGCCCGTAACGCAGTGTTCGATAGATTTCCCCCCACCAGCAAAATTATGTCGAGCCACGATAAATGTATAACCTGCATTAGTAAAAGCATTTTCTGAATTAAATTCATCGCTCACACCCGCCATTATCCATTTGGCATTTTCTGTTTTATCAATCGGACTAGTCCAATCTTTTTGTAATACCATTTCATAAGACATTACATAATTATCTGATACCCAAGCCTTTCCTGTAATTATCATTTTATTGTTAGTTTATTTTTATGAAATTTCTCTAGGGTCAGAAATATATCCATTTAATGCTGATGCTGCCACAACTGCTGGGCTTGTGAGGTATATTTGGGCATTTTTGCTCCCCATTCTGCCTTTCATATTTCGGTTTCCAGCACTCAGCACGATGTCGCCGTCGCCAGCTACCCCTGTATGAATACCCGCACAAGAAGCACAAGAGGGCGTATCTACGGCAACTCCAGCCATAACCAACTGTTCGATATATCCCGCCCTGATGGCATCTAAGTAAACCTGCGTTGAGGCTGGGACTAACATAAATTGTACGTCTCGATGTACTTGTTTGCCTTTCAAAATTTTCGCCATCATCGCAATATCTTCTAATCGGCCATTGGTACAAGTGCCGACAAAGGCTTTATTGAATTTTGTACCCAACAATTCATCTACTCGTTTTACATCATCTAGTTTGTCGGGCATCGAAACCGTTGGAACAACTTTGCTAACATCAATTTCATAAATGGCTTCATAATGAGCATCAGCATCAGAAGCTAACATCGACCAATTTCCTTTCTGAACAGGTTTTAAGTAATCAATCGTAGTTTGGTCAGGGGCAATGATTCCATTCTTTGCTCCTAAATCTACCGTCATGTTACAAAGGGTCATTCGGCCAGCCATGTCTAGGGCTTCAATCGCTGGGCCATCAAACTCTAAAGTTTTATAAATTAGATGGCCGTTCCAGTGCATCATTCCCATAATATGAAGGCTCAAATCTTTGGCCATTACCCACGGTTGCCATTT
Source organism: Cytophagaceae bacterium (assembly GCA_043777715.1). Taxonomy (GTDB): domain Bacteria; phylum Bacteroidota; class Bacteroidia; order Cytophagales; family Spirosomataceae; genus JAYWHL01. The sequence goes on from JAYWHL010000004.1 coordinate 1,541, forward strand.
GCCTGTAATATGAAACTTGACACTTTCGGGAACTCTAAACCAGCTTTTGCCCGTGGCCATCGCCACTGCGGCGTCCGAAACCGACACCGCATTTCCCACTGCTCCGACCGCCCCATAAGTATTAGCATGGGAATCCGTCCCTATTGATAATTTTCCTGGCAAAACGTGACCTTGTTCCACCATTAGTTGATGAGCAATGCCTTGTCTTCCTAAATCATAAAAATGCTCAATGTCATGTTCTTTTACGGCAGCCCGCCATTGATTAAGCAAGGTAGCAAAAGCCGCAGTTGGAGGAGGAACGAGGTGATCGGAAACGCAAATTACTTTTGACTTATCAAAAACATCTTTTTTGCCCAATGAGTCAAATGCCTTAAAGGTTTCTGTGCCTAAGTAATCCATCGTCATAACCGAATTAATGTCTGCCCAAACCAGTTCGCCTGGCACTACTTTCTCTCGGCCCGAATTTTGGGCCATAATTTTTTCTGTGATGGTCATTCCTGCCATATTATTGCTATTTTTTTGTTTCTAATTTTTTAAGGTTTGTGCTAATTTTGTTCTTTAAAAAACTAACGGTTCGACCTTGATTCTCCTATATATCTTCGGGCTTGAAGGTCTGCCCAAAAGCTATCGGGAATGTCGGCCACTTCCGAGGTTTTACGTTCTTCAATCATGGTTAAACCCTCAAATTCGTCATTATACGACCACTTCCAAACCCTAATTCTATGTTTTTGTTCCTCGCCAATCAAATCGATTATTTCATAAAGGTTCGACCCTGGCCTATCTTTGTATGACCATGTAAGAACAACAGAGTTTTCGGTTTCCCACGCTTTTCCAAGTATTCTTGGATTATCAAAAATTAGTTGGTCATTTTCGTTGAACGGGGCTAATCCAAAATCGTGTAGTTCGGTGTGTCCATCTTCCCAAAAATATTCATTTACTTGATGATACGTTTTTGCATCAAGCATTCTTACTGTCAATCTACTTTTCCATTTGTCAATGATATGACCTTCGGGGGCTATCCTAGTATATGTGCCTTCCCATACGCCTAGGTGTTTCGGAAAAAGTCGTAATGCCATCTGTAAATTTAGCTAAAATTAATAAATAGTTAAGTTGGTTAATTATCTACAAAAATAAAGAAAACATCAAGAGTTAGAGTATTTTATCAAGAATTAGTAAAATTATTTTTGGAATTATTTTTTTTCGGTTTCTTTTCCTGTCAAATTTTTACAAACCAATCTACTATCCTTTATTTTGATATGTTTTGTGCAAGTTGTTTATTATTTTTGGGGATTGAATAAATTTATTTTAGTTTTTTAATTTTTAAAATTTTCAAATTATGGCATTTGATATTGAGATGATAAAGGCAGTGTATGCCAAATTCCCTGAAAGAATTTCGGCAGCACGTGAAGTAGTAGGAAAGCCCTTGACGCTTACCGAAAAAATACTTTATGCCCATTTATGGGAAGGAAAAGCAACATCGGCTCACGAGCGGGGTAATAGTTATGTTGATTTTGCCCCAGACAGAGTGGCCATGCAAGATGCCACCGCTCAGATGGCTCTTTTGCAATTTATGCAGGCTGGTCGTCCAAAAGTAGCAGTGCCTTCAACCGTTCATTGCGACCACTTGATTGAGGCCAAAGTGGCTTCGGTAACTGACTTGAGTGTTTCGATAGATAAAAATAAAGAAGTTTTTGCTTTTTTGTCGTCTGTTTCTAATAAATACGGCATCGGTTTTTGGAAACCTGGGGCTGGAATTATCCACCAAGTTGTGCTTGAAAACTACGCTTTCCCAGGCGGAATGATGATTGGCACGGATTCTCATACAGTAAATGCTGGTGGTTTAGGCATGGTTGCCATTGGCGTTGGTGGGGCTGATGCCTGTGATGTAATGGCTGGTTTGGCGTGGGAACTTAAATTTCCAAAATTGATTGGTGTAAAATTGACAGGAAAATTAAATGGTTGGACATCGGCAAAAGACGTTATTTTGAAGGTAGCTGGAATCCTAACGGTAAAGGGAGGAACTGGTTGTATTGTAGAGTATTTTGGCGAAGGAGCTACTTCTATGTCTTGTACTGGAAAAGGAACGATTTGTAACATGGGTGCGGAAATTGGTGCAACCACAAGTACTTTTGGTTATGACGATTCCATGGCTCGGTATTTAAAATCAACGGGTCGTGCTGATGTTGCTGAATTGGCCGATAATATAAGAGAACATCTAACTGCCGATTCGGAAGTTTATGCAAATCCTGAAGCCTTTTTTGACCAAGTTATCGAAATAAATTTAGACGAATTAGAACCACACCTTAATGGGCCATTTACCCCAGATTTGGCTACACCGATTTCAAAACTAAAAGAGGTTGCCCTAGCGAATGGCTGGCCAACCAAAATCGAAGTTGGTCTAATCGGTTCGTGTACCAATTCATCTTACGAAGATATTGCCCGTGCGGCTTCGTTGGCCAAACAGGTTGCCGAAAAGGGACTTTCGACCAAGGCGGAATATACCATAACCCCAGGGTCTGAACAAGTTAGATATACGATTGAAAGAGATGGCTTTATTAAAACTTTTGAAGCAATTGGAGGTAAAGTTTTTGCCAATGCTTGTGGGCCATGTATCGGCCAGTGGGCAAGGCCAGGGGCTGAAAAAGGCTTGAAAAATACCATAGTTCACTCTTTTAATAGAAATTTTGCCAAAAGAGCCGATGGTAACGCCAATACTTACGCTTTTGTAGGGTCGCCCGAAATTGTTACGGCTTTGGCAATTGCTGGGGATTTGACCTTTAATCCTTTGACCGATTATTTAACAAACGACAAAGGCGAATTAGTAAAACTTGATGCCCCGACTGGCGATGAACTGCCAAAGCTAGGATTTGCAGTTGAAGACGCTGGTTTTCAAGCCCCTGCCCTTGATGGTTCGGGTGTTGTGGTAGCGGTTTCGCCAACGTCAGACCGTCTGCAATTGTTAGACCCTTTTGCCAAATGGGAAGGTACTGATTTGTCGGGCTTAAAACTGTTAATAAAAGCCAAAGGGAAATGTACGACCGACCATATTTCGATGGCTGGCCCCTGGCTTAAATACAGAGGACACCTTGACAATATTTCAAACAATATGTTGATAGGAGCAGTGAATTTTTACAATGAAAAAACAGACAATGTAAAAAATCAATTAACTGGCGAATATGGCCCTGTTCCTGCCACACAACGAGATTATAAAGCTGCTGGTATTGGAACAATCGTGGTGGGTGATGAAAACTACGGCGAAGGTTCGTCTCGTGAACACGCTGCCATGGAACCTCGGCACTTGGGCGTAAGAGCGGTTTTGGTAAAATCTTTCGCAAGGATTCATGAAACAAACCTTAAAAAACAAGGAATGTTGGCATTGACTTTTGTTGATAAATCAGATTATGAGAAAATTCAAGAAGACGATTCTATTTCTATTAATGGTTTGACTTCTTTTGCTCCAAATCTACCAATTACGCTGATTTTCGCCCACTCGGACGGCACGAGTGATACCATTTTAGCAAACCACACCTATAATGAACAGCAAATAGAATGGTTTAAAGCTGGAGGGGCTTTGAACATCATCAGAAATGCTATTGTAGCTTAGAATCAATAAGTTACAGTTTTATAAACAAAAAAGACCTCAAATTTTGAGGTCTTTTTTGTTTGAAAAAAAGATTAACTTTGCAAGATTAATATTAAAAAATTAAGGCAACAACAATAGAAGAGATAAAAGGGATTTTAAAGGAATTTTCTTTAGGAATTAATGACTTAAAAGAAGCACAGAATAGAACCGATTCCCAAATCAATGAACTTAAAAAAGCTCAGTCCAAAACTGATTCTCAAATAAATGACTTAAAAGTAGCCCAGTCTAAAACTGATGCTC
>JAYWHL010000005.1:0-15362 GCA_043777715.1 Cytophagaceae bacterium
CTTTGGGTAAATCTTTGAGTTTGGTGCTAGACAAAACCACCACAAAAAAAATTGCCAGCATCAAAATTATGCTCAATACCCAACTCGTAGCAGGTTGGAACGAAATAGATGCCATTGGCATAAGTGCCTCGGACAAGCCACAACAGGCCAGTATTGATGTATCGGCGGAGATTCCTGTGCTGGTTCGTGAAAACTTGGGTGCTGCTATCAACTCGTCGTCGTCGGAGGTTGCCCCAATCATCTCGCCCGATGGCAAAACTATTTTTTTTACCCGATACGACCACCCACAAAACTTAAAACCCAAAGAAGATTTTGATATATGGTTTGCCAAGCAAATTGATGGCCAATGGCAAGAAGCCAAAAATATAGGGAGTCCCGTAAACAATTTACAAGAAAACTCAATAACCTATATCTCGCCCGACGAGCGTACGGCCTTGGTTATGAATATCTACGAACCCAATGGCGACTTGCGACAGGGGCTTTCGATGAGCAAACGAAAGGGCAATGTATGGTCGTTTCCTGAGATGGTTGATATTAAAAATTATAGCAATCAGATTGGTATTTCGGCCTTTACGATGTCGCCCAATGGCAAAACGATGGTACTTTCGCTCCAAAACGAAAACTCTTTTGGCGATACCGACCTCTATATCAGTTATTTACAAAAAGATGGTTCGTGGTCGCAGCCCCTAAACATGGGTACAGACCTCAACACGCCCGAAGCCGAGCGTACGCCTTTTATATCAGCCGATACCAAAACCATTTATTTTACCAGCGAAGGCCGTGCAGGATATGGAGCATCGGATATATTTTTGAGCCGCCGCCTCGACGACACTTGGCTGCGTTGGTCGCCACCCCAAAACCTAGGGCCAAGCATCAATTCGGTGGGTTTCGATGCTCATTTTACCATTCCTGCATCAGGGGCTTTCGCTTATTTTTGTTCCGAAGAAAAATCTTTTGGAGGCTTTGATATTTTTAGGCTCAAACTGCCGCTTGCCCTCATGCCTGAACCTGCCGCTATTTTGACTGGCCAAGTTTTAGACAAAAAGTCTAATTTGCCCATCGAGGCACAAATCGTTTTTGAGAGCCTAGAAAAAATACAAAAAACAGATGCCGATAAAGTGGATTATGACCCCACTTCGGGCGAATTTAAAGTGGTGTTGCCCATTTCTAAAGTCTATGGGGTATCGGCCATAAAAAAAGGGTACCAAGCCCTCAGCGATACGATTGATTTGAGAAAAGAGAAAAATTACCGAGAAATAAAAAGAGATTTATTTATGATTCCGATTGAAGTTGGCCAAAAAATGATACTCAATAATGTGTTTTTTGAACAAGGCCAAGCCAATGTATTGGCTACGTCTTTTTCGGAACTAGACCGTATCGTGTTGCAATTATTAGAAAACCCAAACATGGAAATTTTGCTAGAAGGGCATACCGACAATCAGGGAGATTTTGACGCCAATCTTAAATTATCAAAAGAGCGAGTGGAGGCCGTAAAAAAATATTTTGTAACTAAAGGACTCACAACCAACAGGATAAGCGTAAAAGGCTGGGGGAGTACACGGCCAATATTCAATAATCAAAACGAAGAAAAACGTAAACTCAACCGCCGAGTTGAGTTTACGGTCTTGAAAAAATGATTTCGGTTTTGTTGAAAATATTGCAATTTCTTTTGGTTTGTGTCCCTTTCGTCAAAACAAGTGTCTTTGGTTCAATTGTCCTAATATCTCGATAGGCTTTTTGAATTACCTGTCCAGATATGCTAGGGAACAATAGCTATTTTTTCAAACTACCAGCATAATCAAATAATGAATCTTTTTGAGTAGAAACTAGCAAAGGGCTAATGAACGAAATTAGGCTAGGTGCAAATCGGTCTCTAAAAAAATAGCCCACTTCTTTATCTGTTTTATTATCTATTAAACTCAAATCCACTTTATTCTTAAAACCCCTATTCATTATCGAATCTACCCTACTTTTACCAACATGGTAGCCTTCAAACTTAACAGGGGTATAGCCTATTTTTTTGGAGTAATATGCACCTACATCACAATAAGTATAGAAATAGGCTGTGTTGTTATCTACAATATTCATTTTCAGAAAAGTACCATAACAATATTTTCCTAAAATGCTTAATTGACTATTGCCTTCATATTCGCCATCTAAAAAACTATAATCGGGACTTTCTTCTTTGCAGGATAAAATAAAAATTAAGCCTATAAAAATGATAATTTTCTTTTTCATTGGAGTATGATTTTGATGTTATCATCTGATTTTTTGTCGTTGCCATAGCTTAATTTTAGATAATATATCCCCCTAGGCAAATCGCTTACATTTATCTCATGCTTGTTATTTTTGGTATTACTAACTATTTCTTTTACTTTTTTTAGACTCTTTTCTTCAATCAATTCTAACTTTTTAGGAATGCTTTCTACCTTGTCTGGTGTTTCGTAGTCGATGGTCAGTAATGTTGAAGCCGGATTTGGAAATACCCTAAAACCACAATTGTTTACGGTAATGTATAACATTCGAGTATTGGTAGAAGGATTATTATCATCTCCACAGTTATTTTTGGCTTTTATCGTAAATAGATACGTGCCAGCTGTGTTATTACCAAAACTTATTTTGTTTTGAGCAATGCCACCATTAGTGGTAGATGGGGCAAAAAAGGCATTAATATTTCCCCAACCTGTCCATGTGTAGTCTGTAATACCCATTTCAGGTATTGTAGAGGCTGTCATACTATATCCAAAGGTTCTACAAACAGAAGCACTATTGCCCATTAAATTGAAAGTACCATCGGTTGTAATATCAATGGTACCTGGTCTTCCAACCCAAATTGTTTTATAAACTTCTTTTATGCTAAGGTCTGGTGCAGTAAAGGTTAGTTTTATGGTTGCTAACCCTCCAATATTACTGGCAGCGGTTACCGTAAAAGTAGTACTATTGTTAGTGTTCGATGTAGCGGCAAACAGATTGCTTGGCGAAGCCTCCCAAGTAAAAGTGCAACCGTCTGGTACAATTGGTAAATTAGTAAAAGTTACACTTTGGCCAGCACAAATTTTGGAGGGTGCCTTTGCCGCATCATTTATAAAAATTCGCTCTACAATCCAATCTAGGTATTTTGAAACCTTGACATATCGTCCTCCTTTGCCACAATTATTTTTGGCTGAACCTGTGGGTATAGAATTACCAAACAAATCAGTACTTACAACCCCAGCCAATAAACTACTCCCACTTATTACCAATGGCCCGCCACTATCGCCTTGACAAGCATCGTTTGTACCTGGGCCTATGCAAACTATCATATTAGGGTCGGTTATTGAACTAGCATTAACAGAAACCCTTTTGCAGTCAGCAGAAACACCAGTTGAGCTTGATGTTTCGATACCAAAGCCTGACACTTGGAGCGATTTGCCAGCCACCCAATCAGTTTTATTACTCTCACTTGCTAATTTAATAGGACTTGCATTTGGTATTGGACTATTCAGAAAAATGAGGCCAAGATCAGGGCCCCCAGTAAACGTAACTTTTTCAGAAATACCCAAAGGATTTGTAGCTTGGCTTCTTGTAGTTATACCAACGTATGCTTTCAGGGAAGAACTTCCTCCGTCAATAACGTGCTTGGCTGTAAGAATACAATTGGGGCTAATGAGTACTCCACCACCATGATAGCCTCCTGTTAAATTTTGGGGGTCTGTGCTTAACAAAGCCTGATAAGCTAAAGTTGCCTGAGTACCATTAATAATTTTGGCCTTGCGATTCAGTTTCTTTCGGGGCGGTGTTTTGGCTTGTGTTTCAAATACTACCATACTCAAAAGAAAAAGAGATAAAACTAAAACACAAGTTTTGAGTGGGGGGGGGGGGTAAATTTTTCATTTTTTAAGGGATTAAATTGGTAGAAAAAGGATTTATACTTGTGTTATCAAATGTAAACGTTTTATTTTATAATCCAAGCGTTTGCATGATTTTTTTACAGACAACCTCCTAACAACCAGCCGAATAAGCATAAAAGGCTGGGGGAGTACACGGCCACTGTACAATAACCTAAATATAGAAAACCGTAAGCTCAACAGACGAGTTGAATTTACGGTCTTGAAAAAATAACTACTTTGTTTTGTGCTGATAAGCCCTAGATTTTGCCCTCGACATTGTACTAGTCTTTATCAAAAATAGCACCCAAAATCATGGAAACGATAGACATCGCAAAGCTAAAAAACAGGGCAGGCACAAAGCCATTGACCGAAAATCCATTTACGATTCTTGAGGCCAGAAACACAACAATAACATTAATAACCAACAACCAAAGCCCCAACGTAAGCAGGGTTATGGGGAAGGTAAGCAACTGCATGATGGGTTTAACAAAGGTGTTGAGCAAACCTAAGACAATGGCCGCTATCAAGGCCGACTCATAGTCTTTTACAAAAACGCCTGATATAATCTGACGTTTGCTGATGAGCAAAGCCGCTAGGGCTGTCAATAAAATTTTGATGATAAAGTTCATAGAAAATATAGAATGTTTTAGGTTAAAAATAACGTAGTTTATCGTGTTTGAACAAACATGATTTATAACAAAAATAGCGTATTTTTACTGAAAACAAAGGAATACTTTTTAAATGATTTTACTAGTATTATGAAAAAAAATACCTTCTCTTTATGCACAATGCTACTATTGTTTGGCAATGTTATTATGGCTCAAACTCCCTCAAAAGGGGCGTGGGTTAGCCTATTTAACAAGAAAGATTTATCGGGCTGGCAAATTTATGGTACTGAAAAATGGTACGTCGAAAACGCCAAACTGGTATGCGAAAGTGGCCCAGACAAAGAATACGGCTACTTGGCCACCGACCAAAAATTCCAAAACTTTGAATTGAGTTTGGAATTTAAGCAAGAAGCAAACGGCAATAGCGGTGTGTTTTTTCATTCATTGATTGAAGGCACAAAAATAACAGGCTGGCAGGCAGAAGTGGCCCCACCTGGCCATTGGACTGGCGGAATTTATGAATCTTATGGCCGAGGGTGGCTCATAAAACCAAGCGAGGACAAGGATAAAGCCCTAAAAATGGGCAAATGGAACAAAATGAGGATAGTGGTGCAGGGCAACAACGTAACTACTTTTTTGAACGGCCAAGAAATGATAACGCTCAACGATGCCAAAATAGGTTCGGTAAGTGGCAGTATAGCCCTCCAAATACATAGCGGAGGGGGAATAAAAGTAAAATGGCGAAAAATAAAAATAAAGGCGTTGGAATAAAAGCCAAGTAGGTTTTGGCGGTAAACTATTGGCTTGAAATACAGGGCATTGTATTTTTTACGTAATTTCGATGAGTACTGGACAATTCACAAAATACATCTCAATCCAGAGATTTGTATAAGAATATTGCTTTTGCAAAGGTGTTTGGTGAGCCACCAAACACGAAAAAAGCGGTAAGCTACCCCAAGGTCTGTGGCTCACAGACCTTAGCGGAGGAAGTCAGTGTAATAGACGATTTTATACAATGTAGCACAAATACAGAAATTCGTTTAAGCGTATTGCTTTTGCAAAGGTGTTTGGTGAGCCACCAAACACAAAAAAATCGGTAAGCTATTGGCTTGAAATACAGGGAATTATGTTCATTTCTACATAATTCCGAGGTTTTTCTTAATAATTTTGATGGCAATTGCTATTAGAATAACCCCAAATATTTTTCTTAAAATGCCCGTTCCTGCCTCGCCAAGTTGTTTTTCTAGCCATTCAGAAGACCGAATTACCAAAAATACGGGAATAAGATTCAAAAAAATTCCAGCCAAAATATCTACTTCGTTATAAGAGGTTTTGAGCGATAAAATGGTGGTCATTGTTCCAGCACCTGCAATAATAGGAAACGCCAAGGGTACGATGGCAGTAGATTTGCCTTCGGTGGGTTTGGATTTGAAAATATCTCGCCCTAGGGTCATTTCTAGGCCAATCAAAAAGATAATCAACGCCCCCGCCACGGCAAAAGAATTGACATCTAAGCCAATAATGTTGAGAATAGATTTACCCAAATACAAAAAACCTACCATAATAATCCCTGAAACCAGCGTAGCAGTACCCGCATGAATATCTCCCGATTTTTTTCGTAAATCAATAATAATAGGAATGGCTCCAGGAATATCTATGACCGAAAACAGGATAAGCGAAATAGTTAGAATATCTTTGAGGTTGAAAGCCATAAATTGAAAAATTTGATTGATAATTATCGACTAATGATTGTTGTGGATTTGATTGCCTTATAAATCCGAGTGCAAAGGTACAGAATGGCAATCAAGAAAATACATTTTCTTGATTGCCTCGCTTTAGTTCAGTGTTTAATAAGTTATGTTACCTAGAGATTAATTTCTGACATTTTGCCTCGGAGAGGCACAACCTTTGTAGAAAATTATAATACGCCCCTCTTCGGGCTTCGGAGAAGCCTAACCTAGCAAACGTTACGCTTCTCCGAGGCAAAAAGAATAAACCACAAAGAAACAAAGAACACAAAGGTTAGATTCAGGTGTTATATCTTATCATTACATACAAAAATTTGTCTAAGCGTATTGCTTTCGCAGAGGTGTTTGGGAAGCCAACAACCACGGGAAAAAGTTGTCAATGCCCATGTTCATCCCCGCCACCTTCGCTATTTACCAAATGACTTTGAAGGTAATAAGCCCCTTTGGTTACGATTTTAGCATTTTTTTCGAGGGTTTGTAGGGGCGTAACTTGTGCGAAACCTAATTGCCCATTGCCCGTTTTAACTTCAATCCGTTGAAAACGGTAGGTTTTTTCCTTGGATTCGGCTTGTTTTTTGTCTTGCTGGGCTTCTTCCAAAACAAAAATAAACGCTCGTCCTTCGGCTTGTACGATAGCATCTGTTGGTAGGGCTTGCACCAAATTTGCCCCCACATCAATCAAGGCATTAACGTACATTCCAGAAATTAAGGTCTGATTTTCGTTCATAATATCAGCATGAACCGCCACCGATTTACTTTCGTTGGTAAAGGCTTTTCCTATGCTAAAAATCTTACCTTTAATTTCTATATCGTTTTGATTGGTCAAAACAAATCGTACATTTTGGCCTACTTTTACGCTGTTCAAATCTTTTTCATAAACCAATAAATCTACGTGCATTTTAGAATTATCCACGATTGAAAACAAGGGCGTTCCCGACTGTACGTTGGTGCCAATTTTGATATTTACGGCCGTAATATAACCCGAAATGGGGGCAGGAATGCCCAAAATGGAGGTTTCTGAATTTCCTCCCATTTGTAAGGTTTGGCTCATAATTACGATTTGTTTCTGAAAAGTCTCCATTTTTTTATGTTCCAATTCCAAATCCGAACTTACTTTTTGGAATATTTTTTTGGCATTTACATTTTCATCACTCAATTCTTTTTGTCGTGCAAACTCCAGTTCCAAATAGTCTTTATTGATTTTTGCAGTTTGTAATTCTGCTTGTAATTTTTCTTTTTCTAGGCGTAAATTATTAAACGCCAAGCTCTGAATGGTTGCCAACGACTGCCCTTTTTTAACAAATTGTCCCTCAATAACACCAATAGTTTTCACGATTCCCCCCATAAAAACCGATACATCTGCCTGATTTTGTGGAGGCAATTTGGTATATCCGCTGGCATTGATTACCTCGCTTAGATTCTTTAGCTGGAACGTTCCTAAAACAATATCGGTGTTTTTGAACTGTGCTTCGTTCAGCTCCACTTCCTGTATAGGTGTTTGGCTTTCTGGTTTATCTTCTATTAGGTTTTGGGCTTCGGATTTGCTTGTGTTTTTACAATTTATAAAAGTAAAATTTAATACTAAAGCAGCCATTGTATATATTATTTTCTTGTTCATCTGTCTGATATTTAGTTATTTAACAAAAATTGAAGATTGATAACACTTTGATTATAAGTGTAAATGGCCTGTAAATAATTAAGGTTTATTTCACGGGCGGTTTGAATGCCTTGCAGGTATTCGATGTAAGAAATGTCTCCATTAAAATAGGCTTTGGAGGCATTTTGGGTAATGGTTTTGGCATTAGGAAGAGCCGAATTTTGATAATAATCCAGCAAAGATTTTGAGGCTCCGAGTTGTTGAATTTCTTGGGTATATGCCCCTATTAATTGGTTTTGATGTAATTCTACTTTTTTAGTTTGCATCAAAATATTGGTTTCCGAAGCCCTCATTTTTGCCTTATTGTTTTTTGTACTAAACATAGGAACAGCCACTCCGAGTGTTATGCCTTGAAAGCGAGGAATACCGTTGTAGTAAATCGTTTGATTATTGACGTCCTGATTGCCTGTGAGCGATTGGATAAAATATCCCACCATAAATTCAGGTTTGGTTTGGGCTTTTTCTAGTTGCTTGTTGGCCTGTGCAAGATTTACTTGTTGCAAAGCGAGTTGTAAAGCTATGTTTTGTTTGAGCCTAGAAGAATCTGCCAATTCGATAAAATTACTGGGAATAAAGCTAGTTTGACTTATTTCAAAATCTGATTTTAGATTCAACAAGATTTTTAGCTTTGTTTTTTCAATTACCCTAAAATGCTCGTTTTGCTTAATTTGTTGTTGTAATTCCTGTTGTTTGGTAATGGCGGTTGTTTGTTCTAGCTGATTAGTTTCGCCTGTTTTGAACCGTAGCGTAGAAGCCTTCACAAAGATTTTGAGTAAAGAATCTTGTTCAAAATTTTTGCGGTTTAGTTGTTGAAGATACAAAATGGTGTTCCAAGATTGTCTGATTTCTAAGCTAATTTGCTGTTTTGTAAGGTTGTTTTTCAGCTCGGCATTTTTTACATTGGCATCGAGCAAACCTTTTTGAGCCTTGAATAAAAAAGGATTGATGCTTTGGGAAATGCTATAATTTTGGTCAAAATTGCGAGCGTTGTACTGCCCCAACATGGCGTGGATATTGGTTTTGGGCATTTGTAAAGCCGTACCTTTTAGTTGGTTTTGCATCAGTATATCCAAATCGTTTACTTGGATTTGGATATTGTTTTTTAGCCCTAAATCAAGAGCATCTTGCAAAGTTAGGGTTGTGGGAATCGAAACGTTTTGAGCATTCAGATTTGTGCCTGTTGCTAACAAAAACAATACTGAAAGCGTTGAAACAGCCTTTTTTGTTTTTATGCTAAGTCCGTTTTCAAAGTAAAAATACAAAATAGGTAGCACAATGAGGGTCAATAAAGTGGCCGTAAGCAGGCCACCAATAACCACCGTAGCTAATGGTTTTTGAACCTCCGCCCCTGCCCCGTTGCTCAAAGCCATCGGCAAAAAACCCATTGATGCCACGGCGGCCGTCATTACCACGGGGCGGAGGCGTACTTTTGTTCCTTCTTCTATTCGTTTTAGAATATCGCTCCAGCCTTCGGTTTTTAATTGATTAAAATAGCCTATCAAAATGATACCGTTCAAAACGGCCACACCAAAAAGGGCAATAAAACCAATCCCTGCCGAAATACTAAAGGGCATTCCACGCAACCACAACGCAAACACGCCCCCAATGGCCGAAAGCGGAATGGCCGTAAAAATAAGAAGGGATTGTTTGACGGATTTGAAGGTAAAAAACAGTAACACAAAAATCAGAAGCAAAGCCACAGGAACGGCCACGGCAAGGCGTTTGTTGGCTTCGACTAGGTTTTCAAATTGTCCGCCATACGTTACATAATAACCTTCGGGAAGTTTTAGTTTTTTATCCAATTTTGCTTGAATATCATTCACTACCGATTTCACATCTCGTCCTCGTACATTGAGGCCAATCACAATCCTACGCCTGCCGTCTTCTCGGCTTATTTGGGCTGGGCCTTGTTCAAAATTTACGTCTGCCACTTGCTCCAAAGGCACTTGGTTTCCTGATGGAAGGCTAATAAAAATGTTTTTTACGTTGTTAATATCCTGCCTGAAATCTTTGTCCAAACGCACCACCAATTCATAGCGTTTTTCGCCTTCATAAACCGTACCTGCGGCTTGTCCTGCAAACCCCGTTCGTATTATTTTGTTCAAATCGCCTACGTTTAGGCCATACAAGGCCATTTTGTCGGGATTATACCGAACCGTAATTTGTGGCATTCCCGAAACTTGCTCGGTTTTGATGTCTGCCACGCCCTCAATATTTTTAATGTATTCCATGGCATTGTTGGCCGTGGCCGCCAGTTTTTCTAGGTCTTCTCCAAAAATTTTGATGGCAACATCGCTTCTTACGCCCGTCATCAATTCATTAAAACGCATTTGGATAGGTTGTGAAAGTTCAAATTCAACCCCAGGGATTTGCTCCATTTCGGCTTTCATTAGGTCGGCCAATTCATAAAAATCTTGGGTAGTTGTCCATTCTTTTTTCTCTTTTAATATCACAATCAAGTCGCCCGTTTCGATGGGCATAGGGTCAGTAGGGATTTCGGCAGAGCCAATTTTTGCTACTACCTCTAGCACTTCGGGGAATTTTGTCCTTAGTATTTTTTCTAATTTCGTAGAGGTTTCGATACTCATACTTAGCGAACTTCCGTTGGCCAACCTAAAATTTATGGCATAGTCGCCTTCTTCAAGGGTAGGAATAAACTCTCCGCCCATACGGCCAAAAATAACCAATGAAATAACAAATAGTGCCATCGAAATACTCAGAATAATAGCTTTTAGTTGCAGGGCTTTCTCTAAAATTGGACGATAAAAACGTTCAATAAAGGCAATAATTTTATCCGAAATAGTTTTTTTACGGCGAATGGTTTTGTTCAAAAACAAGGCAGAAGCCATGGGTACATAGGTTAGAGAAAGGATAAATGCCCCAAAAATGGCAAAAGTAACGGTTTGGGCCATTGGCTTAAATATTTTGCCTTCGGTACCAACCAACGCCAAAATGGGTAGATAAACAATTAAAATAATGATTTCGCCAAAAGTGGCACTACGCCTAATTTTGGTAGCAGCTTGCAACACTTGGTCGTCTATTTGTGATTGGGTATAAGAAAAAACCGTGGGTAATGGATCGTTTTGAATGACTACTTGTTTGCCTTGCCCGCTCTTGGCCAATTGATGAATCACGGCCTCGACAATAATAACCGAACCGTCCACGATGAGGCCAAAATCTATGGCCCCAAGGCTCATTAAATTGCCACTTACACCAAAAAGATTCATCATTATTACTGCAAAAAGCAAAGCCAAAGGAATAACAGAGGCCACAATTAGGCCTGCTCGCCAGTTGCCAAGGAGTAATATCAACACAAAAATAACAATCAATGCTCCCTCCAAAAGATTACGCTCCACTGTTCCGATGGCTCTGTTTACCAATTTTGTTCTATCAATGAAGGGTTCAAGCGCCACTCCTTTGGGCAATGATTTACGGATTTGCTCAACTTTTATTTTGGTACGGCTCACCACCGCCGACGAGTTTTCGCCTTTAAGCATCAACACCATGCCCCCCACTACCTCGCCTTTGCCGTCTTTGGTTACTGCACCATACCGCAAGGCCGAACCTTCTTGTACCTTGGCAACGTCTCTAATCAAAATGGGAACGCCATTGTTTTTTACCACGATTTTTTCAATATCGGCAATGTTTTTTACCATACCCAAAGCCCTAATAAAATAAACATAAGGCCGCCTGTCGATATAAGCCCCGCCTGTGTTTTCGTTGTTTTTTTCGAGGGCATCAAAAATCTCCGTAATGGTTACGTTCATACTCTTGAGGCGGTCGGGCTGTACGGCTATTTCATATTGTTTCAAACTACCGCCCAAGGTGGTTACTTCGGCAATGCCTGGGGTGCCTAATAGCTGTGGTTTTACGAGCCAGTCTTGAATACTACGCAATTTTGAAACATCGTATTTATCCTCAAAGCCCTTTTTGGCGTAAATAACGTACTGATAAATTTCGCCCAAACCCGTACTGATGGGTGCTAATTCGGGGATTCCCGCCCCTTTTGGAATCAGCCTTTCGGCATCTTTCAGCCTTTCGTTCATTTGCTGTCTTGCCCAATAAATATCTACATTTTCTTCAAAAACAAGCGTAATTACACTCAATCCAAAACGACTAAACGAACGCATCTCCACAACTTTAGGAATGGTTTTCATGGTTTGTTCGATTGGATAGGTAATAAACTGCTCTACTTCTTGGGTGGCTAAAGTGGGGGCGGTGGTGATAACCTGTACTTGATTATTGGTAATATCGGGCAGGGCATCAATGGGCAAACGGCTTAGGTTATAAATCCCCACCAGTACCAAAGCCAATGTGAATAGTCCCACAATAAATTTATTATTGATGGAAAAATGAATGATTTTATCTAGCATTTTTTTGAATCTAAATTTTGTTAAGTATCAACATCAAGAGAAGGTTTGGCCTAGCATAAAACTACCCTAAAACTACTCGCCGATGTTTATTTATCTTGAAATTAAGTATTTGCCAAAAAACAATCGTCATTTTCTGAAACATAATACCTTGTATTTCAAGCCAATTGCCAAAAGCCAATAATGGCCATTTAGATTTTGGGCGGTTGCCAAATATTTGCGTAAAAATTAGAAGCTAGAGCATCATTTTTTATGATGATTTTTTTACGTAGAAGAAAAAAAGAAGGAGAGTTTGTAGATTCTAAAATAGAATATTGAAAACTAAAAACAACGCTCGTGCCACAGCAAGCACAACTGCAAAAGGGCGAACACGACTCACTGCTTTCGTGATGGTTGTGCTGATGCGTTTGGGAAAAGCCATTTTTTGTATCGCTTATTCCATGCTCATTCATATCGCCACAAGGCAAACACGAAAGCACAAAAATATAGAGCGAGAATAGGACACAAAAAGTTTTCATCTGGCAAATTTACTTAAAAAAAGCTATTAAACTATCTGTCAAAAATCAGCCCAAGAGATAGTTTTATTAGAGAATCCCGAACGCTACAACCTCATCTTAATTATTTTACCATCGAATAAATTTGATATTTGTTAGTTTATTTTTTATCTTGTTTTAGTTTTTATCAATTCAATCTTTTTCTAAATTATTCAAAAACCATCTTTCTGTATGAAAAAACTATTCCTTCTTCTGGCCTTGGCCACTTCCTGCCATTTGGCTAATGCTCAATTGATTAATCCCCAAAAAAAATCGGAGGGGAAAATTGCCCAAGCTCTTCTTGATGCCCTGCCCAAAACGGGAAATACTGGGGCTAATGCACGGCTAGATGCCGACGCCATTGTGTTGGGCTATCCCGACTTGATTAAGAGTGCTGATGGCACACAATTTTTAGTGAAGATGACTGCCAAAGGCGACATCGAAAACCTTGTGGGGAGTGTTGAGAATTTGGGCTATAAAGTAGAGGCCAAAGGCAAATTTGCCCTAGACGTTTGGGTTCCGATTGGGCAAATAAACGACTTGGCTTTGTTGCCCAATTTGGCTTATGCCCAAGCCAATTTTGCTCCTATGCACAATGCCCTCGTACAAGGCCAAGGCGATGCCGCCATGAAATCCAACCTTGCCCGAAGCACTTATAGTGTAAATGGGGCTGGCGTAAAAATTGGCGTAATGTCCGATAGTTATGATGCCCTAGGTGGAGCAGCCGCAGGAGTTTTGGCTGGCGAACTCCCAGGCACGGGCAATCCTTTTGGTTTTACAACGCCCGTTGAGGTATTATTAGATGCCATAGGTACAAGCGACGAAGGCCGAGCCATGTGCGAAATTGTGCATGAAGTAGCCCCAGGAGCGGCCTTGGCCGTACATACGGCATGGCTAGGCCAACAAAGTTTTGCCGATGGTATTCGTGCCTTGGCTGGGGCGGGCTGTAAGGTTATTGTTGATGACGTATTTTATTTTGCAGAGCCGTATTTCCAAGATGGTGTAATTGCCCAAGCCGTAGATCAGGTAAAAGCAAGCGGTGTGGCCTTTTTTAGTGCAGCGGGCAACCAGCGTTGGTCTAGTTATGAAAATGCTTATTTACCAGCAGTTTCTGATGTAGGAGGAGTATTTTCCTCGCCAATTAACCTACATAATTTTGGAACAGCCGCTGCTCCTATTTATCGCCTTGATGTAACCCAAACGAGTAGAACAACCTATGGCTTTCAGTGGGACTCTCCCTTTAAGTCTGTATCTGGCGGAACTGGCACAACAAGCGATTTGGACATACACGTATTTATAACAAATTTGTCAAATCCCACTGGTCTAGGCACTTATCTCGGGTCAGCTAGTTCTGATAATTTTTTGAGTGGAGACCCTGTTGAAGTTTTTGCGATTAATGGTTCGGGAGGGCTTTCTTTTCTGGTAGAAAAATTTGATGGCCCAAATCCTGGGCGTTTAAAAATGATAGGTTTTAATGCTAACTTAGGTTTTCCTACCTCAATGGACAATGTTGTGGGGACTCGTACGGGTACGGTTGTTGGCCATGCCAATGCGGCAGGTGCCATGGCCACGGGGGCAGTGTATTATCAAAATACGCCCGCTTTTGGCGTTGCTTTGCCTGTGGCAGAGACTTTTTCTTCGGTAGGTAGCACTAATCTTCTAATCAAAACAGACGGTACTCGTTTTGCAAGCCCGCAAGTGAGACAAAAGCCAGAATTTTCTGCCCCAGATGGAGCGAATAACTCATTTTTTAGTCGTGATAGAGATAGTGACGGAATCCCTAATTTTTCAGGCACATCGGCTGCCGCTCCTCACGCCGCAGGTTTGGGGGCTTTGATGATGAACCTCCGCAACAATCAAAACCAGCCCATTAGTGTAGATAACATCAAGACAATTCTTCAAATCACGGCTATCGATATGGACGACTCCCGTACCCCAACCTTTGATGTTGGCTTTGATAATCGTACAGGTTTTGGACTTATTCAAGGCGACGTTGCTTTGGCCAAGGCTTCTTGTTTGTTTCCAATTACGGTTGCTAAATCAAGCGGTATTTTGCCCGTTTGTGAGGGCTATACCGTTAGTCTTTCGGCAACCGCAGCCGATGCCATCGCCTATACTTGGACAGGCCCTGCCAATTATCAAAGTGCCGCTCAAAACCCTACCATCAATCAACTTGTGGCTGCAAGGGCAGGAGTTTATACGGTGGTGGTAAACAACGCTTATGGTTGCACAAACTCAAACACCGTAAAGGTAGAAATAGGCTACCAAACCAACGACTCAAACGCTCCAACTATTACCAGTCCAAAAATAATTTATACCCTTGGCGAAAACATAACATTGGGGGCTATTGGTTGCCCCAACGATATGATTGTAAACTGGAATAATGGCGTTGTTAATGCAGGGGCAATAGGTTTTGAGGCAAGCAAACTTGGTACATTTACGTATTCGGCAAGGTGTGTGGGCAAGTGTGATGGTGGCAAAAATGGCTTTATAACCATTGTCGTAGCTGCACCGCCAGCCCCGCCTACCATTACAGCCACTAAGTCATTGATATGCCCTGCCGAGACTTTCTCGCTT
>JAYWHL010000006.1:0-5420 GCA_043777715.1 Cytophagaceae bacterium
AGAAAAATAAAGGTAAATAGTAATTAAAAAGAAGATTCTGAAAGATAAAATATACAATCTAAACGTATTTCAAAGATGGCAAAAGCTAAAAAAGAAGTGATTTCGACCAACGATAATCCAAAATCAAAGGATAGTGAAGTTATAAAAGTGGAGGAAAATGCCCCTGTTCAACTCAAAGCCGTTGAGCCTTTTAGTCGGTTTTCTGATTTTGATATAAATTTGTTCAAGGGCGGTAAGCACTTTAAGCTATACGAAAAACTAGGCTCGCACGTAGAAACACATTATGGCATAAAAGGCACGTATTTTGCCGTTTGGGCGCCCAATGCCAAATATGTATCGGTTATTGGCAGTTTCAATGGTTGGAACAAAGCCAGCCATGCCCTCTTTGTAAGGCTGGATAGTTCGGGTATTTGGGAAGGTTTTGTGCCTAATGTTGCCCATGGCGAAACTTACAAATATTTTATTAGCTCTAACCAAGGCATTGATATAGAAAAAGGCGACCCTTATGCCTTGATGTGGGAAGTACCCCCTGCCACGGCCTCGGTCATTACCGATACTTGGTATGAATGGCAAGATGCCGACTGGATGGCCAAACGCAAAGATTATAACAAACTGTCGGCACCATACTCGGTTTATGAGGTACACCCTGGCAGTTGGCAACGAGACCCCACCAACAACGACCGCCGCCTTTCGTTTAGGGAAATGGCCGATGGCTTGGTGCAACACGTAACCGAATGCGGTTTTACGCACGTGGAGTTTATGCCCGTAATGCAACACCCCTACGAACCCTCGTGGGGCTATCAGATTACGGGATATTTTGCCCCAACTGCCAAACTAGGCACACCCCAAGACCTGATGTATTTGATAGAACGCCTACATCAGGCCGATATTGGGGTTATTTTAGATTGGGTACCTTCGCATTTCCCGGGCGATGCCCACGGGCTTTATGAGTTCGATGGTACGCATCTCTACGAACACGCCGACCCACGCAAGGGCTATCATCCCGACTGGAAAAGCTATATTTTTAATTATGGCCGCAACGAAGTTCGTAGTTTCTTGATTTCTAATGCCTTGTTTTGGTTGGAAAGATACCACGCCGATGGCCTTCGGGTAGATGCCGTGGCCTCGATGTTGTATCTTGATTATTCAAGAAATGCTGGCGAATGGATTCCGAACGAATATGGCGGCAGAGAAAACCTTGAGGCAATTTCGCTTTTTAGAGAATTGAACGCCGCCGTTTATAAGGAATTTCCTGATACCCAAACCATTGCCGAAGAATCTACGGCTTTCCCAGGCGTAAGTCGCCCTGTGTTTACGGGCGGGTTGGGCTTTGGCATGAAATGGATGATGGGCTGGATGAATGATACCCTAAAGTATTTTGAAAAAGATACGGCCTTCCGTAAATATCATCAAGAGCAAATAACGTTTAGTACGGTTTATGCTTTTTCAGAGAATTTTATGTTGCCTTTCTCGCATGACGAAGTGGTTTACGGCAAGAAATCTTTAGTAGAAAAAATGCCAGGCGACGAATGGCAACGTTTTGCTAACCTTAGATTAATGTATGCCTATATGTTTACCCACCCAGGCACAAAACTTTTGTTTATGGGTGCCGAATTTGGCCAAACCTCCGAATGGAATTTTATGAAGTCGCTAGATTGGCATCTCCTAGACCACGCTCCCCACAAAGGCATAAAAGCCTGTGTGGCCAAACTCAACGAAGTTTATAAAAACTCGCCAGCTTTATACGAAAAAGGTTTTGATGCTTCGGGCTTTGAGTGGATAGACACCATGGACAAAGAAAATTCTATTTTGGTATATGCCCGCAAGAGTAATAATCCGAAAGAACAGGTAATTGTGGTGCTGAATATGACCCCCGTTACTCGCCCAAATTATCGTATTGGTGTGCCAATGCAGGGCGTTTGGACTGAGGCTTTTAACTCGGACGACCTTGCGTTTTGGGGAAGCGGCCAGTTAAATACCGATGCCAAAATGGCCGAAAATGTGGCTTGGCACGGCAGGGCGTATTCTATTACCGTAACCCTACCACCTTTAGGGGCAGTAATGCTAAAGTTGAGCTAGGTTTGATACTCTTACTTCAAACTTAATATAGTAACAATAAAAAAACAGTCGGATAAAAATATCCAACTGTTTTTTTTACGAACGTCCCTTAACCAAAATGCAGAACAGGATTCAAAGATTTTTAGGATTACAGGATTTCTTAACCCTTAACCAAAATACAGAACAGGATTCAAGGATTTTTAGGATTACAGGATTTCTTATGTATCGTCCTGAAATAGGTTGACAAATAAATCAACCCTACTTATGGACAAAACAAAGATTAGTCGTACATTTAGTGAGTCGTTTAAGCGAGCCAAAGTTGCTGAAATAGACGCTGGTAAAATTAAAATTTCTGACATAGTTAGAATTTATGGTGTTCGAGATAGTAACGTTAGAAAATGGGTAAAAAAGTACTCAATTTCCACAAAAACTAACACACGAATGGTAGTAGAACTAGAATCTGAGAGCTTAAAGACAGAGCAACTCACTAAAAAAGTTGCCGAACTCGAACGAGTTATTGGCCAAAAACAATTGGAAATAGACTTTCTAAATACTCTGGTAGAAGTCTCTTCAAAAGAAGTTGGTTTAGACCTTCGTAAGGTTTTTTTTCCAAACGCTCAATCAACTTAGAGAGTTGAAAGACCGCCGAATGAGCCAGTTTTATGACCTGTTAAAAACAAGTCGTCAAGCCCACCAGCAAGCCCGTAAACGAGAGCAAGAGCAATTACTCATCTTTGAGCAAATTCGTAATTTTATTCAAGCTCAACGAGTAGTTCATGGTGGTTATGGATTAAAAAAACTTTACCATCAAATGCCTGATAAGCCAATTGGTCGAGATGTTTTTATTGACTATGCAACCAAAGCTGGATTGGCCATAAAACGTAAAAGAAAACACATTAGGACTACTTTTTCAGTCTTTAGTATGTGTTCAAATATATTAGCAAATGTAACTTTGACAGACATCAACCAAGCATGGAGTGGAGATATTACCTATGTTAAAATTGGCATAAAAACGCTTATGTATTTCTTTTAATTGAGCGGAACGCCGCCCGTATCTATTCTCGACTTTTAATAGCTTATATTGCTTCGAATTCAATGGAGGCTAGTGTCAATGTTAGATGTTTGAAAATGGCTATAAAAACTCGTAAAAATCAGTCATTAAAAGGAGTAATTCATCATTCTGATAGAGGCTCTCAATACGTTGCAGGTAATTATTTATTAACCTTACAAGATTCTCATTTCAAGATTTCTATGTGTTCATCAGCTTTGGATAATGCATTTTCCGAAAGAGTAAACCGAACTATAAAGGAAGAGTACCTAGATGAACACCAATTTGAAACACTGGAAGAACTTGAAAAAATATTAAAACAATCAGTCCATCATTATAATAACAAAAGACCTCATTTAGAACTAAAAATGATGACACCTGTGGAGTATGAAAAACACATTCAAACCGTAGAACTCGGAAATAGGGTAAAACTAATTATCGCTCCTGAACATAAATAATGAATTATTCAAAATTGAATTTTAACAAGAAAGTATCAAAAAAATAGTGTCAACCTATTTCAGGACGATACACATTGGCTCAAAACAATCAAGTTTCTATTGACTATCAAGTGGCTGAGTTTGAAGAAATAACTTACAAAAACGAGCAATTTGATGCAATAGCCTTGATTTATGCTCATTTTTCGGGTGATACAAAATCAAAATATCATCAAAAATTAATCACTTATTTGAAGAAAGGTGGGCTTGTGATTTTTGAGGCTTTTAGTAAATCTCATCTCAAATACAACACCGAGAACCCCGCAGTTGGTGGTCCAAAAGATTTGGGAATGTTGTTTTCCATAGATGAAATAAAGTCTGATTTTAGTAATTTTGAGATACTGATTTTAGAAGAAAAGGAAGTAGAATTAAACGAGGGAAGTTTCCATAAAGGAACTGGTTCAGTGATTAGATTTGTTGGTAGGAAAAGATAATTTTTGTCTTAAAAACTCATAAAAATGGCAAGAACTCGTGAATTTGATGAAGCAAAAGTGATTGATATTGCCACCAATTTATTTTGGAAAAATGGCTATCATGGTGTTTCAACCCAAGACCTTATTGATGCTTTCGGCATGAGTAAGTCAAGTATGTATGGGGCATATCACGACAAGCGAAATTTGTTTATTTTAGCCTTAGAAAATTACCGTAAAAATGCGTCTCAGGGCATGGTAGATGCCATGAAAAGTAATAAATCACTAAAAGAAACCATCGAACTTTTACTGAATAATATCATTACAGAAACCGTGGGCGATGAGGATTGTAAGGGCTGTTTTATCGTCAATACTGCTATTGAACTGGCGGCTCATGATAGTGGAATTGCGGATATTTTACGAGAAAATCGGGAGAATATTATTAAAGCATTTACCAACGCTATTCAAAAAGGCATTGATAATCAGGAACTTGCACCAAGTAATAATCCTCATGCCATTGCCAATTATTTTTATAGTCTAATTAATGGAATGCGTGTAGATGCCAAAATTCATAAAGACCGTTCGCAGTATTCAGAGATTGTGAGTGTTGCGTTGAGTATTTTGCAAAAGGCATAAAAAATCCCAAGTCTGATAGATTTGGGATTTTTTTTCATGCTAAAATTATTTACTAAACCAAGCCAAACCATGGCACATAGCCATCTACAAAATGCTCGGTATGAATGTTATTCTTGCTGATTTCTGCCGTGTGTAAATTGTCAAAAACACTTTCTTTGAGGCTTTCGGGGCCGCAAACGTAATAATTTGCTCCTGTGTTTACGTCAAGGTCATCGATACTGATTCGCTTCTGACCCGATAAGAAATGCTGACATTCAAAATTGGGATATTGCTTTATTAAAGTGTCTATTTCACTTTTGAAAATGATACTTTTTTCGCTTTTGTTGGCATACAAAAGTTTGATATGGCTTTGTGGGTTTTTATGCAAAATGTCCTTAATCATGCTGTAAAGAGGCGTTATGCCACTTCCTCCCGCTATCATTACGTAATTTCCTAATTGAATTGCCTTAAAATCTCCAACGGGATATAAGGCCTCAATGCTATCGCCAATTTTGGCATCGTTATACAACCAATGCGAAACTTCGCCTTTCAATTTTACGGTGATTCTTAAAAAATCATCTTCTGGCGTTGAACTCAACGAGAAACAACGATTGTGCGTTCTGCCTTTAATTTTTACTCGAATCGTGAGGTGTTGCCCAGCTTCGTAAGCATAAAAATTTTGGTCAGTTGGTTTGAAATACACCGAAACAGCATCGTCGGTTTCTTTTACTAAATTATTGATAGTGAGGATTTTGTATTTTGTATTATCTATCATTACGGCGTCTTTTCGTTCGT
>JAYWHL010000007.1:0-5406 GCA_043777715.1 Cytophagaceae bacterium
GAAGAATGGTTAAAAGCAAAAAGGTAAAAAGTATTTCTTACCTATTACTTCTTATTCAATTGCTTATAATAATCTAGGAATGCCTCGAACATGGCAGGATTAATACGCTTGCCGATGATTCTTTTTTGGCTATCCAAGATATAATTCATCGGAAATTCCACAATATTATAGCGGTTACTGAGGTCGTATTTATGCTGGGAATCTATGCCATTAAGTAGGTTTTCGGTATGGTAGGTACTGATAAACTTCTTCCATCGAGGAGCGTCTGATTCTACCGCCACTGCAAAAACTTTAACGCCTTTGCTTGCCATTTTTTGCTGAAATTGAGCCAATTTGGGGGCGTGTTCCTTGCAATGTGGGCAGTCTAAACTATACAAATACAAAATGGTAATGGGCGATTGTTGGTCTAGCAGTCGGTGTTCCTTGCCTGTGGGGTCGGTTATGGTAAGGTCGGGAATGATTTGACCGAGCAAAAGGGGTCGCATTTTTTTGGCTTTTTCTGCCATCTTACCCAGCGTACTTGCATTCCACAGGGCTGGCATGGCGGTATAGTAGCGGTCTATGGCTTCTACACAAACTTTATCGCCACCCACAAAAGGCGGATTTTCGTAGAGCGAAGTAAGTTTTATGGCAAAATATTTTTGAATTTCTGACCCCGCCAAAGCCATGATTCTGTCGGTGGCCACAAGGATAGAATCGGAAACTGGATAGGTCATTTTTTGGAGGTAAAACAGCAGTTTTTCCTCTAAAAACGAACTATGAAGCAAGTCGCTTTCTTTGAGATTAAGATTATCAAAATAATGTTTTTTTTGATAACTGAATACCGTTGATGTATCCATTTTCCCGTTTTTGTACGCCACATCAACTGGCACTTCTACAAAATCTTGGGCTTTGAGCCAAGCCGTAATTTTGGCATTTGGGTAGCTCTGATAAAACAGCTTTTTGTTCTCTCTTTGTAAATTGGCGTCTTGGCCTTCGATAGCCCTTAGTAAATCGTAATAATTGGCGTTTTCATCACTGTTCTGCCAAGTCATTTTAAGGATAATCTGGCCAATATTCGTTGAAAAAATAAGGGTATTTTCTTGATTAAAGTAAAACTCAAATCGCTTTTTATCAGGTAGTTGTATAAAATACATTCCCGAAGCCAAGGCTTTATTTTTGTTAAATTTTAAGTAGCCTTTGGTGTTAATATTGGCCGTATCAAGCAAAATAGTTTGAGCAGCACTGGCATAATAATGCCCCAAAAAAGCCTTTCCCGAAGCCAATCCCTGTACCTGACCTTCTATTTGATAAGCCCAAAGCCACTGGCCAAGTAATAACAAAATACCCAAAAAGGTTAATTTCATAATAAAAAAAGAGCGGGTTTTGTGGCTAAAAGAATACGTTTTTAATTAAAAATAACAAAGTTGCCTCCTCCCCCACCATCTGCCGACCTAGCATTTGGGGCAAGTTTTTTGAGGGAATCGTTTCTCATTTTTATTTTATCATCAAATCGTTTATCGGTTACAATCATGGGTACTTTGGCGGTTTTGTCTAGGGCCAGCCATTTTATGCCCGTTGTATCTGTTGGAGTGCTTAACAAAACAATATCGTCGGCCTTTAATGCTCCAAAAATCAGGGCATCGGTATCGTTTTGGGCGGCAATTTTAATTTCTTGTTTGGCGATGCTCGTACCGTCTTTTTTATACACAAACGATTTTCCTTTTTGGTTATTTATGGCCTCTA
This sequence comes from Cytophagaceae bacterium, assembly GCA_043777715.1. Lineage (GTDB taxonomy): Bacteria > Bacteroidota > Bacteroidia > Cytophagales > Spirosomataceae > JAYWHL01. The sequence goes on from JAYWHL010000007.1 coordinate 1,726, forward strand.
GCGGCGTGCTTAAAACGTCTTTATATTTGGCCGTATAAATTTTACAACTGGTTGTCATTGAGGGGCGTAGGTCGGGGTCTTTACTCAAAACGTCTATTACCACCTCAAAAACCTTAGCGTCCGAATTTGGCCTTTGTTCGCCCACATTGGCCACACTCAACACCACGCCATCTAGTTTTTTCTTGGGGTCGGCATCTAGCTTTATTTCTACCATCAGATTGGCCTTTATTTTTTGAACGTCCACCTCGTTTACATACGTTATTACCTGCATTTCGCTCAAATCGGGCAAAATGGCTACCGTTGGGTTCCATGGCGACACCTCCGAGCCAACTATTTTTTTACGTCCTCCCCAATCTTTAAAGTAAATAACCATTCCTGCCTTGGGTGCCATAATGGTCATTTTTCCCATCAAGGTTTGTAGCCTCGTCAATTTGCCTTGTGCTTTGGTAAGGTCGGCGTTTACAATCTGAATTTTGGTAACGGCTTGGGCAACTTTGGTTTTATAATTTTCTTTTTTTTGTTCAAAAGCCTTCAATGCCTTGGTTAATTCTATGTCTTTCATTTTTTGAATGGCGGGGGCTTCAAAAGCCGACTGTTCTTTTTCTAGCTTGTTTTGTTCCATCTGAAACTTCAAGTTCGATAATTCGTCTCGGGCGTCTCGTAGGGTAAGGGTTGTATCTAGTTTGGCCTGGTTAAGCTCCGATTGTTTTTTCTGAACTTCCAAACTAGCCTCATTCAGCTTGTTCATCACGGCACTTTGGTCTAGCGAAGCCACAAATTCGCCTTCTTTCACGACCGTTCCCTCGGGTATAAGATTCTGAATTTTCGTACCGTTGTATAACTCGGCCTCTTCCATTTCGGTTGATGGGGCTTTTACATCGGTTTGGTTTTTGGCTCTCAACTCGCCCGTACTATTCACAACAATCTCGAAATCGCCTTTTTTTACAAGGGCAGTTAGTTTTTCTACTTCTGCATTTTTACCTTTTGTAAAATACCAAGTAAAAAGGGCAAGGAATGCAACAGCCCCAGCGATAATAATTTTTTTGTTTTTCATGGTTTTTCTTTTGAATAAGGTTCTGGATAAATATCAACAAATAATAAATAATATTTTGATTATCAATAGATTATATAAAAATACGGATGAAATTATTCGCTTTAGTTTTAGCGTAAGCAAGATAACGAAAAAGGCGATTATAACAATGATGCTACCCTAAATTCTATTTGTTTCGGATTGGCTATTTATCTTCCTTAGATTTCAGTAACCTACCTATCCACCTCGCCCATTACGAAGTCTAAAGACCCAATGATTGCCACCAAATCGGCCAAGAGGCAACCTCTTGAAATTTCTTCTATTACCGAAAGATTACTAAACGAAGGCCCACGGGCTTTTATTCTAAGGGGTACATCGCTGCGGCCGTCTGTTCTGAAAAAGAAACCCAACTCGCCCTTGGGGTTTTCGGCACGGGCGTAATAATCCATGGCTACGGGGCGTATTTTTTTGGGTACAAAAGCCTGTGGGTCAAAGGTTTTATCTCGTTTTAGGTCGGTTTTTAATCTAACCAAACATTGTTCTATGATTTTGATAGATTCCCAACATTCTTCTACTCGCACTTGGTTTCTGTCCCAACAGTCGCCGAGTGTTCCCATTTTTCCTTGGCCAATGGGTATATCAAAATCTAATTCAGGATACACCGAATAGCCATCTACCTTTCGGAGGTCGAACCTCAAGCCTGACCCTCGCAACACTGGCCCCGTACAACCATAATTTAAGGCTACGCTTCTTGGCAAAACGCCCACATTGGCGGTGCGTTGCACAAAAATTTTATTTTCTATTACCAATTGTTGTAATTCAATCAGTTTTGGTTTAAGATAATCAACAAATTCGGTGGCACGGTCTTCAAAACCAATAGGCAGGTCATAAAACAGCCCCCCCACCCAAATATAGTTATAGAGCATTCTTGCCCCCGTTGTCCATTCCAATAATCTTTGCAAATGTTCACGGTCTCGCATCATCCACATAAAAGCCGTATAAGCCCCCATATCCACGGCATAAGTACCGATGGCCACAAAATGCGAAGCAATGCGGTTGAGTTCGGCCACTAGCACACGGATATATTCTACTCGCTTGGGCAGGTCTTTTTCGATACCCAACATTCGTTCTATACCCATTACGTAGGCGTGTTCAGAGTTCATGGCCGCCATATAGTCCATTCTGTCCACGAAAGGAATAGTTTGGTTAAAGGGTAGGCTTTCGGCGTGTTTTTCAAAACTACGGTGCAAATAGCCCAAATGTGGCACAACGTTTACCACCAGTTCGCCGTTGGTTATTACTTCGAGCCGCAACACTCCGTGAGTAGAAGGGTGCTGTGGCCCCAGCGAGAGAATCATCTCTTGTTGCGAAAGTGCTTCGGGTTGGGTTTTGTTGGGGTCGGAAAGCCGATGATTTTCAGGCTTAAATTCGTATTGAATGGTGTTCATATCGTAAAATTCTAAAAACTTTCTCAACAATTTTTTGTGAACGGCAAAAATTTAGTATTTTTGCACCCCAATCTACTAAGTATAAAGGCTTTTAAGACAGTCTTTTAACAAAATGATTGAAACTAAAGTTTTTAACGAACAGCAAATCATATACTGCAATGGCAAAGAAAGGCAATAGAATTCAAGTGATTTTGGAATGCACAGAACAAAAAACATCTGGCGTTCCGGGTATGTCTAGGTACGTAACCACCAAAAACCGCAAAAACACCACGGGTCGTATGGAATTGAAGAAATACAATTCTTTTATGAGAAAACACACCGTACACAAAGAAATTAAGTAATTCAGTAAAATCATCTCTTGGTTTTAACGCAAAACACATCAAACAATGGCAAAGAAAGTAGTTGCAACCCTAAAGAAAGAAGGCGGTGTTAAATACACTAAAGTTATCAAAGCGGTAAGGTCTGAAAAGACTGGTGCTTACACCTTCAGAGAAGAAATCGTATTGGCCGACGAAGCCCTCGCTGCGTTGAAAGGTTAATTGATTCGGAAAGAAATCTCATGGAAGTCCCTCAAAAGGGGACTTTTTTTGTTGTATTTTTGTTGCGTTAAGGCATGATGTTAAAATTACCAAAATATTTATACCATGAGTTACACCGACAGACATATCATTGAAACTTGTCTAGGTTTATTACAGGGGCTAAGTTCGTCTAATAAAGCCGAATTGATAGAGGCACTCTCTCAATCTCTAAAAACAGAAACATCAACAGAAGATGCTGTCTTTTATGAATCTTTTGGGGCTTTTGCCGATGATAAATCAGCAGAAGAAATTTGCTTATCAATAAAATCTAGTAGAGAATTTAGAACTAAAGACCTTATATTCTAGTGCAATACTTACTTGATACAAATGTTTTCTAAAACGATAGTTTAAAATTTGGTTTAAGTTAGATAACGACATTGATAAATCGTAAGGGTATGCGTGGCACGCCTATTCTATTGTGATTACAAGGCGTGCCACGCATAATCGATAACAAAATAGCAATGTCGTTATCAAAGTTTACAATTTTCTACAACCTAACGCTCCTAAACGCTAATAAAAACCAATGGGTATTTTTGATTTTTTCTCGAAAAAAAAAGAACAAATTGTTGAAGAACAAAAAGAATCGCTTGACAAAGGTTTAGAAAAAACCAAAGATGGCTTTTTT
>JAYWHL010000008.1:0-15312 GCA_043777715.1 Cytophagaceae bacterium
TTCCTCATCAGAGATGTGTCAGGTATTTTGCCTGTTGAATTGGCCGATTTTTCTGCAAAAAAAGATAACCAACAAGTACAATTATCTTGGAAAACCCTATCAGAAAGCCAAAATAGCCATTTTGTATTGAGCCGTAGCACCAATGCCCAAGTCTATGAAAACATAGCCACAATAGACGGTCAAGGCACTAAAAGTAATGGCTGGCAGTACAGTTTTACAGACCAAAGCCCCCAAAAGGGCATTAATTATTATCGCCTTAGTCAATATGATACCAACGGCCAGCAACAAAATTTTAGACCTGTTTCAGTAGAAATTTTACCCGAAGTTACGCTTTGGCCAAACCCCTCAGACGGGCAAAGTTGTTACCTTAATACGCTCGACGTGAGCAATTTAAGTTTGACAAATCTAGCAGGGCAATCTATACCCATAAAAACCATTGTCCAAGCCCAAGGTTTACAAATATACCCCACCCAAGCCTTGGTAAAAGGGCTGTATATTATCAATTGGCAACAAGACGCAACGCTTAAACACGCACTTTGGTCTGTTTATTAGCTAGTTTTCTTACAATTTTATGAGAAAATATGCGTTTGATACCTACCAAGAAGACGATAAACAAAGACCTTACTTGTCTAGGATTTCCTTATCTTTGCGTGCTTCTTATCCCATAAAAATAGGCATACCTCCAGCTTTATGACACGATTTATACTACTTCTTCCTGTTTTTTTATCAATCAATGGCCTTGCCCTTTGCCAAACTACTTTCTATAAACAGAGTTTTAAAAATGGCATAATACCCTCTCAACTATACAGTGCAACGCCCAACGATACCCTCGTAACTGGTATGGGGCCAATAGGGTCTAAAGATGGTGACCCTTCGGATTCCCTTTACTATTTGAATAGAAAGAGATACGTAATTATTGATACAACTGCTAGAAAGGGGGTTGCATCACAAAATCCAAATTATCTAACGCTAGGCTCTAGTAAAAATATTTCTACAATACCAGCTTATTTTACGAGGGCTTTTGATTTTTTACCTGTACCACCCTCTATGTTGGTGTTGTTTGATTTGAGAATTGCAGAGGTAGCTAAAGTTCCCGCACCCGATGCCTTAACTTTTATGATGGGTTCTAATTTTTCCAATGACGGTGCTACGCCCCCAAATTCAGATATTTATGCAAAATTTTCCATTTCTCCCCAAGAAGATATTCCTGGAGAACGTAGATTTAAGGTTTCTAAGGATGCGGATACGACAAGAATATTTAATCATTTTACCCCAAGTAGGCCTCCAGATGTATTCTACAAAATTGCCTTCGTACTTAACAACAGAACCGATGCCATAGGTTATGGAGATGAATTTGATCATAGCGGCACGGTTGCTCCTGATACCTATGACCTTTGGATTGGGCCAGAAATGGTCTGGGTAACTACACCTTCTGGAGATCGGGTACAATCTAAAGTACCAGGTTCAGTTCCTATACTCGTTTTTGACAATGCCCCTGTTCAAACGGCTTCTCAAAGTATCAAGCAATTCAAGTTTATTTATAACCCCACCACCACAGACCCCTCAAAAGGTATCAAGGGAGAAATAGAATTAGATAATATCTTGATGCGGGATATTTCGGGGGTGTTGCCTGTTACGTATTCTTATTTTAGGGCTAATGCCACCGAAAACAAGCAAGTAAAGCTAGAATGGGCCACCAGTAGCGAAACCATGAGCGATTATTTTATGGTGCAACGCAGCCAAGACCTCCAGCAGGTGTTCAAGGACGTGGTCTATCAAAAAGCGGCGGGTATGTCGAAGGGTAATCTTAATTACTCGGCCATAGACGAAAGCCCGCTAATGGGTACAACCTATTATCGCCTTAAACAAACAGACCTAAATGGTAACGTTGAGTATTCGAGGCCAGTAGCCGTTACGCTCAGTAACGAATCCCTTAATGTGCGGGTATATCCAAACCCAAATGCAGGTTCCGAAATATTCGTACAAGTGCCTGATGCCGCTTTGTCGGATATTCAATTGTATAATGCTGGGGGCTTTAAGATGGCCACAAGCCAAACTACGCTTTCTCAAAATTTGGTAAAACTAAACCCTATCGAACACCTGTCTGATGGTGTTTATGTAGTACAAGTTCGGACAGAAGGCGATTTACAAATTAGGAAATTGGTTATTAAATAATTTTTGCTTCTTCCCAACGCTTCTCTAAAGGGAGAAGCATTGGGAAGAGGCAAATCAGTGGTTTAAGTTCCTAGACTATTACATCGCCATAAAGGTCAAATTCCTCTGCTTTGTTTATCTTTATTTGGGCAAAATGCCCCTGCCTGATATAGGTATCTGTGGCCGAAACCAGTACTTCGTTATCCACCTCGGGCGAGTCAAATTCGGTTCTACCAATAAAATTCCCCCCTTCTTTACGGTCGAACAATACCTTATAAGTTTGGCCGATTTTTTGTTGGTTCAAATCCCAACTTATGCCCTGTTGCAGCTCCATGATGTCGTCGGTGCGTTGTTGTTTTACATCGGCAGGTACATCGTCGGGCATTGCGTAAGAATGCGTATCGTCTTCGTGGGAGTAAGCAAAAACGCCCAGACGGTCGAAACGCATTTTTTCTACAAACTGATAGGTTTCTTCAAACATGGCTTCGGTTTCGTTGGGGTGGCCAGCGATTAGCGTAGTTCTTAGGGCAATGTTAGGTACTTTGTCTCTGATTTGATTGATTAAATCTTCGGTTTTTTCACGAGTAATTCCCCTCCGCATTAGTTTTAGCATTTCGGTACTCCCACTCTGGAGGGGCATATCTAAATATTTACAAATGTTTGGTTTAGAGGCCATTACGTCTAAAACATCTAAAGGGAATCCTGATGGATAGGCATATTGCAAGCGAATCCACTCGATGCCTTCGGTGTCAGAAAGTCGGTCTAGGAGTTCGGAAAGATTCCGTTTTTTATAAATATCTAAGCCATAATACGTTAGGTCTTGGGCAATAAGGATAAGCTCTTTTGTACCTCGTTTGGCCAATGATTTAGCTTCTATCAGTAAGTCGTCTATGCTGCGGCTAATATGCCCACCCCGCATGATGGGTATGGCACAAAAACTACAAGGACGGTCGCAGCCCTCGGCAATTTTTAGGTAGGCATAGTGGGCGGGGGTTGTTAATAGCCGCTCGCCAACGAGTTCGTGTTTGTAGTTGGCTTTAAGGGTTTTAAGCATTCTTGGCAGTTCGTTCGTACCAAACCAAGCATCGACCGTTGGAATTTCGATTGATAGTTCGTCTTTATAACGATGTGATAAACAGCCCGTTACATATACTTTATCCACCAGCCCTTCTTCTTTGGCATCGGTATATCTCAAAATGGTATCGATAGATTCCTGTTTGGCATTATCGATAAACCCACAAGTATTGATAATTACAATATTGGCATCGTCTTTTTTAGACTCATGGCTTACGTTCAGGCCATTGCCCCTAAGTTGGGTAAAAAGCACTTCTGAATCCACTACGTTTTTTGAACAACCCAGTGTAACGATATTAATTTTATTGGTTTTTAATCCTTTTGTTTTCATAAAAAAGAGCCTTTTCGCAGATATAGCTTCAAGGCTTTTGTGTTGAGTTTTGTATCAGAAAGTAGCCATATAGCTAATCTCAAAATTGACGTTGGTTTGGGTTTTTGCTTTTACTTCAACAGGAAAAATATTCATTTCTCCGTCAAAGCCATTGGCATACAAACCCTTGGGTTCTTGGCTAAATACACTATACCAGCCTTTGGGCAGATTAACGCAAAATTTACCAAATTTATCAGACTTTACTTTAGCTACTAACTTGGTTTTAAGGTCTTTATAAAAATTATCTTCCGTAACCGTGGCTTGGTTTTGATTGCTAAGTTGATAAACAAATAACGTTCGGGCAATGCCCTTGGCTTGGGGGCTTGGGGCATCGGGCGAGGGCATCAGGTTACCCGCTTTCCACAAAACATTGCCACAGATTCCTTGAAAAGGCACTTTTTTCTTGCTTTTGTATTTTTGAGCCACTGTGGCTTGGCCTATCAGCAATAGAGATATGAGCCAAAAGAGATGTTTCATTGTATGTGATTTTACCACAAAGGTACAAAGCCCAAAGGCAACCGCCAATGTTTTGGTGGGCTTAATGATAGGGTTTTTGTGTGAACCTATTTTAACACAATATACGTTTAGGTAATGAATCGTTTTGAATGTTTATCTTTAAGCATTCCACTTTTTTTGCCTTTAATTTTTGCCCAAATCTCAATCGCTTTTTTCATTCTGCCAATTTTAAAACAATGACTCAACATCAATTGATAGACGCTCTCTTTAAAAAACATCAACATATAGAGCGTTTTCCGCCAACTTCATCAATAGCAAGGCTTATGACCAAGGTTATGCTGGTGTTGTTTCCAGAACAAACCAAAAAACATTATCAAACCATCGAAGGCTTACAAGAGGCTTTTGTGCAAATAGAAGCAGACTTACAAACGCTACTTTGCTCAATGCAAAGCCATTTACCGCAAGATGCCGCTGTAATAGCCAAAGGTTTTATGGCACAATTGCCCGAAATTTATCGGCTTTTGAATACTGATATACAGGCCATTATGGCTGGCGACCCCGCTGCCAAAATGGAATACGAAGTGATAAGGGCTTACCCTGGGTTTTATGCCATTACTTTTTATAGATTAGCACACGTGTTACACCAGTTGGCCGTGCCGTTGTTGCCGAGAATTTTAACAGAATATGCCCACTCAAAAACAGGCATTGATATACACCCTGGGGCAAGTATTGGCGAATATTTTTATATAGACCACGGCACGGGAATCGTAATTGGCGAGAGTTGTGAGATTGGCAAACGGGTAAAAATATATCAGGGCGTAACACTTGGGGCATTGTCGGTAAGTAAAGACATGGCCAGCCTAAAACGCCACCCAACCGTGGAAGACGACGTAGTGATATATTCGGGGGCAACGATTTTGGGTGGCTCAACCGTGGTTGGGCATCACAGCGTAGTGGGGGGAAATGTGTGGCTAACCCGCAGTATAGAGCCTTTTACTAAAATATATCATCAAGAAACGGTAAAAATTGTGGAGTAAGTGTTATCAAAAAACTCATGGCTTGAAACGATTTCATGCCATGAGTTTTTAGGTTTACTACAAAACGATTGTTTCGCTATTTTTCAAATGTTATCGTATCGATGGCATACAGGGCCTTGCCCATCACGGGCGTTGAGTTTGTAAATACAAAATAAATATCTTGAAGCCCCGCCACAGGCTGATTAATATCAAGGTTTATTGTACCTATTTTGCCTTGGTCTATGGTACCTTCGCCTATTATTTGTCCGTTTACAGCTCCCAATCGTAGTTCTAACTTACCGCCCGTAGTTTGCTCTTTAGACGAAAAAGCCATGACACTCAACCGTTTAATATTGGTTAGGTCTATTTGATTAAAAGCAAAATAACCTTTGTCGGCCAAAGCCACCATTACTTCAGCGTTGGTAGGCAGTTTATATTTCATGGTTTGGCTTTGAGCATCGGCAGTATTGGCTTTTACCTTGTTGCTTCTCAACACAACCGTCTGATTACCAGACACTGGTGGGATATTATTTGCCCCACGGTCGGTATAACTAGCTGCAAAAATATAGTTACCGTCTTTGGTTTTGGCTTCGGTGGTATAGCTCCCTTTGGTGGGCTTGCTGGCCATTTTGGCATCGGCCAACGACAGGATATATTTTACCATTTCGGTAGCATCTTCTTTGTTTATTTGTGGGTGGGCACTCATGGCCTGTTCGCCCCAAACGCCCCCGCCGCCTTTAATAATCTTGTCGGCCAGTTTGCCTTCTATCATAAAAGCCCCGTTGTATTTTTTGGCTACTTCGGTATAGTTTGGCCCAATCGATTTTTTATCAATCGAGTGGCAAGCCTTACAGTCCGACAATTCTATGAGCCGCTTGCCCGTTGCAAACGAAGTATTGGCTTGGTGGCCTTGGGCAATCATCGTTTTGTCGAAGCCCTCCAAATAATTTACGCTTACCATTACTTCGTCTTCGGCAATTTTTTTGTTTTCTAAACTGCCGTCTTCTTTGTCGTTTACTTTTACTTCATAGTCAATGGCTTGGTTGGCAAAATAAAACGTTTTGTTACCCTTTACACTTAGTTCAACTTTGGGAGCTTCGTTGCCTACTCTTATTTCAAAACGCTTAGTGGTTTTGTTTCCTGCGGCGTCTGTAATGCTTAAACTTGGGCGATAAATCCCAGGTTTAGTGTAAGTAAACGAAGCCTTTGGAGTGTTTGCTTTGGGCAAACCTTTGGCAAACTCCCATTCATATTTTAGGGCATCTCCGTCATAATCCATTGATTTTGAAGCATCAAAACTTACTTTTAGGGGCGATGCTCCCACACTTTGGCTTAGGGTGGCCTCGGCTATGGGGCTACGGTTGCCAGCATTAAAGGTAATGTGCGTTAGGCGGGCTTCATCGTTTTGGGCAAACCAATTGGGGCCGTATTCTAGCATATACAAAGAGCCGTCTTGGGCAAATTGCATATCTATTGGATGTTCAAATTTCATGTTGGGCAATAGGCGTTCCATGGATATAAAATCTCCGTTGGGTTTCATACTCACCACATTTATCCAATCTCGCATCCAGTCATAAGCAAAGAATTTTCCATCAAAATAACTCGGAAACTTTACTTTAGAATCTTTTTCATGGTCTTCTGAATAAAACACAGGCCCAGCCATGGCATTACGGCCTCCTTTTCCTACGATTGGCCCAAACTCTGGCGAATCTGCATAAGGATAATAAATAAAGGCTTTTTGGGCAGGGGGCAATGCCTGCAAACCCGTATTATGAGGCGAATCGTTGATTGGTTTTAGGGGGTCGAAACGGCTAGAAGTGGTACTATCCATAAAATTACGCTGATTGTACGGGCGATTATCTGCCACAAAAAGCGGCCAACCAAAATAGCCTGCTCTTCGGGCTTGGTTCACTTCGTCGTGGCCTTTAGAGCCATATTTATCCGAATTATCGCCAGCATCTGGGCCAACTTCGCCCCAATACAAAAAGCCTGTGTGTTGGTCTATTGATATACGATACGGGTTTCTATTACCCATTACGTAGATTTCTGGTCGAGTAGCCCCTCCCGCCCCCGATGGGGAAGATTTAGAGGCTTGGCTAAATAAATTTCCTTCGGGAATTTCATATCCACTATTAGCCAAAGGCTTGATTCTTAATATTTTACCTCGTAAATCATTGGTATTCGACGAACTCGCCCTAGCGTCCCAGCCAGCACGACCAGCACGGTTATCTATGGGCCCGTAGCCGTCTGATGCAAAGGGATTGGTGTCATCGCCTGTTGAAAGATAAAGGTTTCCAGCTTTGTCCCAAGCAATAGACCCGCCTGTATGGCAACAATCAGTACGTTTTACGGGTACTTTCAAGATGGTTTGCTCGGTGGCCATAAGTAGGGTATCTTTCTGTAAATCATATTTTATTCTTACCAAACGGTTGGCGGTATCTGCCCCAGCAACAGCTGCCGTAGGCGAATAAAAAAGATAAACCCATTGATTTTCACTAAATTTTGGGTCGATGTTCAAACCCATAAGTCCATATTCAAACTTATCATAAACAGGTATTTGTCCTACAATTTTTACTTTTTTCTTAGCCTTGGCGTTATACATACGTACTTCGCCATGGCGGTTTATATACATCACTCGGTTGTTATCTATCACGGCCAGTTCGGTAGGTTCGTATAGTTTTTCGTCTAGGGTTTCCCTCATAAAACGGTTATCTTCTGGAGCCAATGCCGACCTTGCCTTTGAATAATCAAGTGTTTTGCCCGCTGCCGCCCATTGTAAACCTCCCCAAAAATGTTGTAGAAACAACGGCTCCATAAACGTTTGGTCGGTATGGCCAAAATTGGTGTAAAACACCCGCCCACCGTCGTAGTTATGATACCAAGCCATAGGGTGATAGTCGCCCATTTTGCCATCTTTGTACGATTTTTCATCGACGGTAATCAACACTTTTACGTCTTTATTAAATTCTTTAAAGTCATAAAATTCGTCAGTTCTTTCAAAAGTTGTAGGCAAAGAGTCGGTGGCGGCCATACTGCGGTCGGTTACAGTCATCGTGCCTTTCTGTACGTTTGGATTGCCAGGGTGTGAGGCAAAATACCCCCCCACCATTTTGCCATACCAAGGCCAGTCGTATTCGGTGTCAGAGGCCGCATGAACACCTACAAAACTTCCCCCAGCCTGTATATATCGCTCAAAGGCAATCTGTTGGCGATTGTCCAAAACATCGCCAGTGGTACTCAAAAACACAATAGTTTTGTATTTTTTGAGATTAGCTTCTGTAAAATTATCGGCGTTTTCGGTGGTATCAACGGCAAACTCATATTTTTTGCCTAGTAATTTAATGGCCGCAATACCACTCGGAATAGAGCTATGCCGAAAGCCCTTGGTTTTAGAAAAAACAAGAATTTTTTGGCCTTTTAGGGGGTTGGCTACCCCTTGGGCTTGGCCAAAACTAGGCCACAAAATAGAACAAAGCGTAAGGAATCGAAAGAGATGTTTCATAGAAAGTTAGTGATTTTTGAAAAGATAAATTTGTACGGCGAAAACTAAGATTTAAACAAAGTCAAATTTATTAAATTATTTCTTTGAATAGTGAAAGAATCATAGATTTTGTCATTTATTAAGACAAATAGCGTTGTGCAAAAATAGTTTTGCGTTACGTGGTGTAATTCCATATATTTGTTCAGAGAACAAATTAAACTAAATACTATTCTTCTGCGTTTTTAGCATATAACAAAACATCAGAGATGAAAAAGATTCAAGAGTTTTTATGGTATTGTGCAGGAGCAAATGTCAATTTGTTAAGAAAATGCCCTGCCACAGACCAAAAAAAATATGCTTTAATTGGTTTTAGTTTATTGGTTGTTGGCTTACTTGCCGCAATAGCATTCTACTTTTCATTTCTATTATTCATTCCTACATTGAGCATAGCCAAAATTTTAATAGCTATTTTATGGGGAATTATGATATTTGTAACGGCAAGACTAAATAATGTATTAGGAAAAACTAAACCTTCAAATCTTTTAATATTACGAATAGTACTAAGTTGCTTTCCATTATTTATTATTTCAATTACTTTTCTGAATTTCCAATCATCGTATCTTTTATTACTTACCATTTCCACGATAATATTAGTAAACGTGCCTAGCCTGACATTACAATTATCAAAAAAAGGATTTTATGAAATGACGCTTGAATATGAACATCAACAATTAATGATTGAACATCATCAGTCAATTGAACGATTTCATAAAGAAAACCCAAACACTTATTATACGCCAATAGAAAAAGTAGTGGCACAAAATTCTGATGCTTATGTTGAGGGCATTGTGAGTGCTTTTGATTTGACTGGGAGTTCTAATTCTATCAGACGTTATAAAAGTACAGAAAATAATAGCGGAGAAGATAAAAACAATGGCTATCTCAAAGATGCCCAAGCAAGACACCAAGATTATCTAAACTGGGCAGGAGATGTGCGTAAATCTTTTGAAACATTAAAACAAGAAATAGAAAGTGGCGAATATTCAGCAATCTGAAACCAAGAAAGTCCATTTAGACCAAGGTAATATTACAGCCCTTGAACATCAAAATACCTATATTGCACCTTTGCCTACGCCCACAAACATGGCTGCTTATGAGCAGGTAAAAGAAGGTTTTGCAGAGCGAATGATGAGAATGGCTGAAAAGGAACAAGAACACCGTTTTAAAACAACATTACAAAAAGTAGAACTTGATGCCTATATCGCTCAAGCGGAATATTCTTTCAGGAAACGTGGCCAATGGTTTGCTTTAGGTGGCGTTGCTATTATCAGTTCTTTGAGTACCTACTCGCTTTATTTGGGACATCCAACCACGGCGGCTTCGATAGCGGGAACGGTGATTGTGGCTTTGGCTGGGGTATTTATTTATCAAAGTAGGAAATCAAAACCTTCTGAAAAACCTGATAGTCAAGTTAGTACAGAAACTGAACCTACCCAACAGGCCATAGACCCCGCTCAAAATCCAAGTTAATTATAGCACTTTACAAAAAATCTTCTCAAATTATATGAGAAGATTTTTGTTTTGAAAGCGTGTTTAATCACTTTTAACAATGATTTTTCTTTATTTTACCTAATTGCCGATAGCCACTAATCCATGATAAAAGGATAATCTTCCTGTACGTACACCTCTTTGTAGGCGTTCATACCGTCTGGCCAAGGCGACTCTTCGGCAAATTTAACGGCTTCTTCTACTGTTATTTTTATTTTAGCATCTATGGCCGCCAAATCTTCTTCGTTGGCAATGTTATTGGTCAAGATGGTATGTTTTACTTGCTCTATGGGGTCTCTCATTCGCCATTGTTCTACCTCCTCTTTGGTACGATATTTTTGTGGGTCCGACATTGAGTGGCCTCTGTATCTGTACGTTTTAAATTCCAAAAACGTCGGGCCATCGCCACGCCTAGCACGCTCGGCGGCACGGCTCACGGCCTCGTGTATGGCCTCTACATTCATGCCGTCCACGGGTTCAGAGGGCATATCATAACCCTCGCCAATGGTGTAAAGGTCGGTTACGTTCGAGGTTCTGCCTACTGACGTTCCCATGGCATAACCGTTGTTCTCTACCACAAAAATCACAGGAATTTTCCAAGTCATGGCCATATTAAAAGCCTCGTGCAAAGCCCCTTGGCGGGTGGCACCATCACCAAAATAACAGATACAAACTTTGCCTGTTTTGTTATATTTTTCGGCAAAGGCTATGCCCGCACCCATCGGTATTTGGGCGCCAACAATGCCGTGGCCTCCCATAAAACCTACGTTTTTATCAAAAATGTGCATTGAGCCACCTTTGCCCTTGGTTGTGCCTGTGGCTTTGCCGTATAGCTCGGCCATGATGGCCTTGGGGTCTGTGCCTAGGGCAAGGGGCTGGCCGTGGTCTCGGTAGGCGGTTATGTATTTATCGCCTTTTTCTAGGGCAGATGCCGCCCCCGACGAACAAGCCTCTTGGCCAATGTATAAATGGCAAAAGCCCCGTATTTTTTGCTGGCCGTATAACTGGGCACATTTTTCTTCAAACTTGCGTTGCAATTGCATCGACTCGTACCAATACATATAAGTCTCTTTGCTGTACTTTACCTTCGATTCGCTTTTCTTTGCCATGTTAAGATTTGTGGTTGGCTATGGGGTTGTTGCTATTTTTTTGACTAGGACACAAAATTAATCAAAAATCGTTCAGATTGGGTAATTTTCTATCTTTCGTTCCAATACTGGTTAATGTCTATTTTGGCATCGGGGTTTTCGGTAAGTTGTTTTCGATAACTCTTGATTTTTGCAAAAACCACTTTTGCGTATTTTGCATGATTTTTTTCTATACCGTCCATATCTATCAAATCATAAATATTTACCCAAGTTTCATCAATCAATATTTCCAATAGCGGGTTGGGCAAATACAACCCCTGCTGAATCCTCACAAAGAGTTTTTTGTTGTATTTGTCTTCTCTATTTACTTCGTTTTTTGATAATATACTTGATAAATAACTTCTGTTTTGGCGATATTCGGCAATAACGTTACTCGACAGCCCTTCAAAAAAACTAATATAATCTTGGGTTTGATATACTGGAATTTCAATATCTGCATGAGAACGACGACTGCCTGTGCCTGCTATAATTTTGGTTCGGAGGGTGGCAATCATAAAATTGAGCATCAAAAATTCGGCTTGATGGTTATCTAATTTCAATAGCTTGTTATCAATTTTTACTTTGATACTTTCCGTTTTGAGTACTGGATAAAAACGATTAATGACCTTTGTCTTGCTATTTTTGTCTAAAAACCCTTGTAACAATGCCAATTGCAAGGCATTTCGGCCAAAGCTATCGGTAAGATTGGTTTTTGCACCATTTTTAATAAGGTGTTCGGCAATTTGTGTAGCCCCAAAACTTATCGCCAACATAAAGGGCGACAGGTTGAGTTCGTTCCTAAAATCAATGCCATATTTTATCAGTTTGGGTTCTAATAGTTTTAGGTTATCTTGCTGATATTCAGACAACATACGTTTCAAAATTCCCTTACCTTCTTGTTCCCAACGGTCGGCAGGGCGATATTTCAGGGCAGATAATTGGGTAAAATAAGAGCGTTCGCCATAATAAAGGGCGTATTCAAAAAGCCTATCTTTTGCTTTTTTGTTGAAGGCCACTGGGTCTAGGGCTTGAACCATGAGCGTTCCCAGTACTTCTCTTGTGGTAATATCCCAAGGCACGGGCTGAACTTGCAATATTTGGTTTCTGATGGCATCGGCTTGTTCTTGTTTGCCTTGCATTTCTAGGCGGCGGGCTTCTCGTTGCCAGTCTTCTTTGCTTGAACTTTGGTCTTTTACCGATGAGTTTTGTTTAAAATTAGTCAGGCCAAGCAATGCCAACAATTCGTGTTTTTTGTTGGTTTCTATGACATATAAGTTTTTTACGGCACGGGTTATACCCACGTACAGTGAGTTTACATAAAACTTATATTCGTCTAACGACTTATCGGTTTTGTCTTTGCCACGGGCATATTTAAGGTTTTCTTCTTTCAAATCTTCCTCACTTACGCCATTGGTTAGTTCTCTAAACTCTTTGTCATAGCCCGAAATGGTATTGAACAAAATGATGTTTTCATACTCCAAACCCTTGGCCTCTTGCACCGAAAAAAGCAAAGGCGTCTGAAAAAACGTTTTGGCCAAGGCTTTGTCTTCGTTTCTTAGTACTAATACCGCAAACTTGGTAGAGCGTTTTGTTTTTTGGTTAAGGTCGGCCTTGATTTTTGGGTTATTTTCCAAAAACTCTACCTCGCCCGTGTGCTTAGAATTTGGCTTTACCAAATACGTACTTTCTTTATCGATAGAGCCAAAACGGGCATTTTTAATCAATAATAATTGGTTGGCAATCTTGGTAACTTCGGGCGTGTTGCGATAGTTAGTAGCCAAAATTCTGATAATGTCGCCCTTGAGGTCTTGCTTATAAAAAAGGGTTTTAATCTGCGACCACGAAAAGAAATTTGGGTGAACAATTTGGTTAGAATCACCACAAAGTACAAAGTTATGGGGCAGGTTGAGGCTCTTCAAGATAAGCATCAACTGAATGTTAGTAATGTCTTGAACTTCATCAACCACCACGTAATCATAAGTAGGTACAATTTTGGCTAATAGCTTAAAAGACAAGATGTTATTATCAAAAAAAGAGCCTTCTTTGAGCCAATCAAGGTATTTAGAAAAGAGGTCATAAATGCTTGGCCGTTCGCTAGCTGGAAAAATAGATTGTTTAACGCCTAAAGCCTCATAATCTTGAAGCGATAGATAAGGCTTATCAATAATAGAGCCTGTGATTACGCCCTTAAATTCTTCAAAAATTTTGTAGCTGTCTTTTATCTTATGGCTTTGCCTATACCTCGAAATCCATTGGTCAAAACTCCTAAAATCGACCTCTTTGCCCTTTGGAACATCAATGGTGGAGAGGTACTCAAAAAACGACAAAAATTCTACTTCTTGCTTTACGTTTTCATAGTCAAAAGACGAATACAGCAAACTGGCGTTTTCGACAAGATAAGACGATAGCGTTGTATAGAGAATTTTGCCAGGCAACATCTTTACTTTTTCGAGGGTAAGGGCGGTTTTGCCACTCCCCGCCGACCCGATGATAATGCTGGGCGTGGGCAAATGCAGGATTTCAGTTTGAATTTCATCAAAAGACAAAATTTTATCAAGCAAATGAAACGACTTTTTATGCGAATTTACATAGCCAATGGGTGTTATTTCGTCGTTATCAATGTCTTTGACTTGATTAACGGCCAATAGCTTACTTTCGTTAATGGCCGTACCATTCAAAAACCTAGATTTTTCGTAAGCGTGATTGGCAATAACCTCTAGGATAAACAAATATTTTTGGTTTTCATAAACGCCAATCTTAAAAAGCAAACGATTGGTGTCGTCTAGTTTGGCTCTGTAATAACCCGCATTGGGCATTTTTTTAACATCGGCGGCTCTAAAATCTCCTTCTTTCAAAAAACCAACTACTTTATCAATCGATTTTTTGAGTTTTCCAATTTCCAAATCGTTGTAGTACAGTACTTCCATTGTGTTAAATCTTGTTTTTTTGAGGTTATGGCACAAAGGTAAGCAAATTCATGTTGGTGTTTTTTTAATCGAATGCCCAAAACACAAAAAAGCCTCCCTAGGCTGCTAGGAAGGCTTTTTTGATAAACAAGGAAACTTAGCTCTTTGATTTCTTTACAGGAGCATCAGCCTTCTTTGTTGGGGCTACTACTTGTGCAGGAGCTGGTGTGGCTACGGCTGCCGCAGGGGTTGCCACGGCTGGTGCTGGGGTAGCATCGGCTGGGGTTACTTCACCTTTGATAGTTAGTTGTACCGAGGCTGTTTCCGAGTTGTTTTCTACCGTAACGGTCTTGAAAAACGGACCAGGACGGCCAGCACTATTAAACGTAGCGGTTACCTTTCCTGTTTTGCCAGGCATAACAGGCTCACGAGTCCAGTCTCCAAGCGTACAACCACAAGAAGGGCGTGCATTAGAAATAACAATGGGGGCGTTGCCTGTGTTGGTAAATTCAAAAGCAAAAACGGCTTGGTCGCCGTCTTTCACTTTTCCAAAATCGTGTGATTCTGTTTTGAATTTAATTACGCCCTGTGCATGAGACGCTGCTACAAAGGCTACCAATGCCACAGCTAATGTTAAGATTTTTTTCATCGTTTTTGTAAATTAAAATTGGGTTAAAAAAATGAGTTTGATAATTTGTTTTTACGCCAAAATCAAGAGATTTTCATAAATTAAAACCATTGAGTAAATTACTAAATGTGCTAAATTTGAAAGCTCTAATTATTTAACGTAATTTTGATGATGCAAAGGTTGTTCCAATCTTTCTAAAGTGCAATAGCTTTGCTGTTAATAATTTGTTAATCTTATGAAATTGCCCTTCAAACCAATAGATTAACGCTCTTATCAAGGCTCTTTTTTGAGATGCCTATCCTTTTGAAACTGTCTTATTTAACTTACTTAAACTTGACACAGCTTTTAGTATGACCAAAGAACTCACTACGACCAATCAACTTATCTTATCCAACGATTTTATTATTACCAAAGAACTTGTCCTGAAACATTATCAACTCGCCACCGAAAGCCGCCAAGTGAGTTTATTGGTGAGAAAAGAGGTGTTTTCGGGCAAAGCAAAATTTGGCGTTTCGGGCGATGGCAAAGAGCTTCCCCAATTGGCAATGGCCG
>JAYWHL010000009.1:0-5403 GCA_043777715.1 Cytophagaceae bacterium
TTAGGGGGTTATACTTTGGGGATATACAAAACCGAAGAAAGAAAAAAGAGTAGTTTTTTTAGTCCAAAAGGTAGTCTCGTTTTTGAAATAGACGAAAACCAAAACAGCGATATTTTAATAGAGTCGGCCAAAAAAGGCAGGTTGATTGCAAAAACGCAACTAAGAATTTTTGATTTGATGAACGCACCTGCCAATTTGAAACCTCCCCGTGTTTTGGCAAAATGGGCCATTGAATCGGGTAAGGAAAATGGTTTTGAGGTAGAAGTTTTTGAGCCAACTAAAATCAATGAGATTGGGTTGAAAGCCCTTGAAGCCGTTAGTGCAGGAAGTTTGAACGAAGCCAGGTTTATAATCATGCAATACAAACACCCAGAGGCTACTAAAACCGTTGGATTAGTGGGTAAAGGGGTTACTTTTGATACGGGTGGGATATCAATAAAATCATCTTCAAACCTACATTTAATGAAGTCTGATATGGGAGGAGCGGCTGCGGTTCTAGGTACTTTAGAATTAGCCTCCAAACTCAAATTACCAATCAATATTATCGGTATTATCCCTGCAACCGAAAACACTGTGGACGGCAACGCCATGAAGCCAAGTGATGTAATAGGCTCATATTCAGGTAAATCCATCGAAATTATAGACACCGATGCAGAAGGTAGATTGATTTTGGCAGATGGGTTAGGCTATTTAGTCAAGAATTTCAAAACAGATTTCTTGATAGATTTGGCTACACTCACAGGTAGTTGCGTGGCCACATTTGGCTATCATGCAGGAGGATTGTTTTGTAACAACGACCAGCTTTCGGCTCAATTACAAAAGGCAGGAAATTCGATTTCAGAAAAACTATGGCCTTTGCCCCTTTGGGATATTTATAAAGAAGACATCAGTTCTGATATTGCAGATTTGCGAAATTATTCAGGAAAACCCATGGCGGGAGCAATTTCGGCAGCAAAATTTTTAGAAGTTTTTACCGATAATCACGCCGCTTGGGCTCATCTTGACATTGCTGGTGTGGCATTTGGCGATACAGAATTTGCCCCACACCGTATGGGAACGGCCTTTGGCGTAAGACTTTTAATAAACTTCCTAGAAAACTTAAATTGAAATGACATTATATTCCGTTACCTATTCGGTCGATGAAGACCATACCTTGGCATGGCTCACCTATCTTAAAGAGATACACAATCCCTTGATTATGAGTACTGGACTACTGGTATCTTGTGCAGTTTTTAGGATTTTATTTGAAGTACAAAACGGTGCAGTTAGTTATAATTGCCAATACCATTTTGCCAAAAGAGAAGATTACGATACCTATCGTGAAAAATATAATCTAAAACACAAATACACGATGTTGAAACAATTTAAAGGCAAGTTCAATGACTTTAATGCTTTATTGGAAGAGATTTAGAGTTTTTAGACTAAAGGAGTTAAAGCAAACTTTTAGCTTGTTTCTTGTTTAAGGTCATTAAAAAGGCGGGTAGTAAAATCAAATTACAAATCATGGCTACTAACAAAGTTATCGAAACCAATAACCCTAAGGCTTGAGTACCTTTGAATGATGAAGAAACAAAAATAAAGAAACCCGAAAACAAAATGATTGCCGTATAGAACATCGAAATCCCAGTACTCAAAATCGTGTTACTAACCGCTTGCCTAACCGTCATTTTGTTGTTTCTTAGCTCGTCTTTGAATCTCGTCAAAAAATAAATCGTCCCATCCGACGATATTCCGAAAGCAATACTATAAATTAAAATGGTAGAGGCCTTTAGGTTTATTCCCAAAAAGCCCATAATACCCGCCGTTATCAGCAAAGGCACTAAACTCGGAATGATGGCTATTGGTATCATTTTCCAATTAGCAAAAAGCATCCACATTATCAACGAAATCAAAAATATGGCCTCTAAAGTGCTTTCAATAAGGTTTTTTTGTAAATAATCGTTCTGTTTGGTAAACACTACACTATTGCCTGTTATTTTAGCATCATAACCTCCATTGTTCGGGGTTAGCATTTTTTGGGTTTCAGTGTCCCAATTAAAAATCGTATCAATTTTTGGTTGTAGTGTCTCTATCAGTTTTTTTGCTTTGATGGTACCAATATCTGCCACCTGAAAACTCACCCTTGTATGCCGTTTATCTTTATCTAAAAAACTGGCAAAAGTACTCCCTTTTCCAGCCAGTCCACCACTATATTCTTGAAGTTTATTGAGTTCGTCGATGCCAGGCAAAACAAAATATTTTGGGTCGCCACCACGATAGGCTTGATAAACAAATTTTGTAGCCGCAACCAACGAAATAGGATTTGTAAATTCTGGATATTTGGCAAATTCCTTCTCCATTCTTTTAATTTTAGTCAGAATTTGAGGCGAAAAAGCCTTTCCATTCATACCAGCATCAATACTTACCTCAAAAGGCATAACTCCTTTAAAATTATCTTCGATAAACTTTAGGTCTTCATAAATGGGATTATCCCTTGGCAAATCATCAACGATATAGCCCACGGCAACAATTTTGGACATACCAATTACCGAAATCAAACATAATCCAGCAATAATCGCATAAATAATCGTTCGTTTGTTATGTACCAAAAATTCTATTCTAGCCACAATTGTGTTGATTCTTTTACCTTCAAGATGAGCCACGCTTTTTTGCGTAGGTGGAGCTAAGTAACTGAAAATGATTGGAATAAAAACAAGCGAAACCAAAAAAGTGAGCATTACATTTGCGGAAGCCACAACGCCAAATTCTACCAAAAGGTTACTACCAGTCAAAGCAAAAACCCCAAAACCGATTGAAGTAGTAACGTTTGCCAAAAAAAGCGTAGAACCGATTTTTTCGATAGTTATGCCAAGGGCTTGGATTTTATCGTGGCTTTCGGAATAGGCTTCGTGGTATTTGTTAAGCAAGAATATTGCATTTGGAACACCAATGATAATAATCAAAGGTGGAATCAGGCCAGTGAGCAGCGTAATTTTATAACCTAATAACACGATGGTTCCAAGCGACGACAACACGCCAATAATTACCACCACCAAGGCGGCCAATACGATTTTGAACGACCTAAAAAAAGCCAACAAAATTAACGAAGTTACCAAAACCGCAAGGCCCAGCAATTTTGAAAGTTCTCTTGAAACTTGTGCTGTAAATTCGGTGCGAACAAAGGGCAAACCCGAATAATGAACTTTGATTTTTTGATTGTTTTCAAACGTAGTTCCAATTTCTTTGATTTTTGCAACAATCGAAATCCTATCTTTTGAATTAATGCTTTGTTGGTCGAAGGTGGCCAAAATCAAATGAGCATCGCCAGTTTTATTTATTATAAAACCTTGATAGATAGGTAGTTTGTTGATTTTTGAAAAAATTGTATCAAGCTCAATTTGTGTTTTGGGGCTTTCAGAATTTATCTTTTTTAGTTCAAAAGTTTTTAAGGTCTCGTTTTTGACTAAGGTTTTCAAATTAGTAATTCCAACTACATCTTTGATACCTGCAATTTTTTGAATTTCTTTTGTAACCTTATCCCAAGCATCAAAAACCTCAAGTTGGGTCATTTTATCAGTTTTAATGCCTAAAACTAACACTGAACCATCTTCGCCATATTTTTTCTTGAAATTTTCATAGAGGTCTAAGTCGGGGTTACCCTTTGGTAATATTTTGGCGAGTTCATAAGACAACTGTACTTGCGAAGCCTGATAGCCCATAAAGGCTGTTAAAACCACCAAGGCCAATAAACAAAGAACCCTGTTTTTTAGAATATAAAGCGATATACTTTTCCAGATTTTCATATATCTTTCAAACGAAACGTTGTTTAGGAGTGGGTAAATAATAACTTATAAAGGTTTTTACTGATTATTTTCTTGGTAGTTATAGCCTATTTCGAGGCGAATAGCACCGCTATTTAACGAAAAATAGGCTTTAAATGGCGATAAAAGTATCGTAGAAATGTTGCAAGTTGTTGTTTTCCCATTCCTTAGTTTATCAATTTTTTAAGATACTTCTAGCAGCTTTGATTACAGAAATTTTTGATGCCAAAATTCCTATTTTTTGTTCCTCAATTGCTGCTTTGTTTGTGGGGTTTTCATAAAATTCACGAACAATATGATGTTGAATAATAGCGTGTAGCCAATCTAATTGTTGTGTATTTCTGGTATTTTCAAAAAAGGTGTTAGCTTTTGTAATGCCTACAAAGTTTTGGATTTCTTTCCAAATTTCGTAAATCCCTGTATTTTTCAAAGCCGAACAAGTCAAGACTTTTGGTAAATATCCATTTTCTTGGAATTTCATAAAATGAAGTGCGGCTTCGTATTCTTGTTTCGCTAATTGCGAATTTTGTTCGTTTTGCGAGTCAGCTTTGGTAATAACCACCATGTTAGCCATTTCCATGATTCCCTTTTTAATGCCCTGGAGTTCGTCGCCAGCACCAGCCAACATGAGTAACAAAAAAAAATCTACCATTTCTTTTACCATGGTTTCGGACTGACCAACGCCCACAGTTTCGATAAAAATGGTATCAAAACCTGCTGCTTCGCACAACAACACACATTCTCTTGTTTTGTGGCCAGTACCTCCCAACCAATTTCCCGCAGGACTTGGCCGTATAAAAGCCTTTGGGTTTTTTGATAAAGTTTCCATTCGGGTTTTATCGCCCAAAATACTCCCTTTCGTGCTTTTACTCGTTGGGTCAATGGCCAGCACGGCTAGTTTGTGGCCTTCTGTGATAATATTTTCTCCTAGGGTTTCAATAAATGTACTTTTCCCCACCCCAGGCACTCCCGTTATACCAATTCTTAGCGATTTGCCTGAATAAGGCAGAATCGTTTCAATTATTTCTTCTCCGAGGTTAATATCTTGTTCTAAAGTGCTTTCAATCAATGTGATAGCTCTTCCTAAGACGATTCTATCTCCACTCAAAATACCATTAATATACTGATTTTTTTCAAGTCGTTTCAGCATTTTTCCGATGGTCTAATATCCATTGCCCTATTGCTAGGTCTTCGGGTGTTGTTATTTTTATGTTCTGATAATCGCCTTCAATCAAGTATATTTCATTTTGGTTGTATTCAAAAACACTGGCGTCGTCTGTAAAAAAATCTTTTTCTTCTGTTTGGTAGGCCAGTTTCAATTTACGTAAATCAAAAGTTTGGGGTGTTTGAACAAGCCTAATGCTGCTTCGGTTTTGGGCAATGTTTTTGCCTTTATCTCCCACAATTCTGATTGAGTCTTTTGGAGTTACTGCCACTATTGCACAACCTTTTTGCTGTGCCACTTCAAAACTTTGGTTAATAATTTTTGGTCGAATAAATGGCCTAACGCCATCGTGAATAGCTATTATTCCATCAGAAAACGCAATAGAGTCTAGTCCATTTTTAACAGATTGGAATCTTGTAGAACCTCCAATTACTACTT
>JAYWHL010000010.1:0-5400 GCA_043777715.1 Cytophagaceae bacterium
TCTTTTTGGCTTTTTGCCTTAATCTTTTCTTGTAATTTAATAATTCCTCCAATCAATGCTTCTGGGCGAGGCGGACAGCCAGGCACATAAACATCGACAGGAATAATCAAATCTACGCCCTTAACCACATGATAACCGTGTTGCCAATAAGGCCCACCACAGTTTGAACAATTTCCCATCGAAATCACATAGCGGGGTTCGGGCATTTGTTCGTAAAGTCGCCTGATGCGGTCGGCCATTTTGAAGGTAACCGTTCCCGATACAATCATTACATCTGACTGCCTTGGCGAGGGTCTCGGAAAAACCCCAAAGCGGTCGAGGTCATAGCCAGATGCAAAAGTTTGCATCATTTCTATGGCACAACAAGCCAGTCCAAAACCCATTGGCCAAAGCGAATTAGCATTAGCCCAATTGCTTAACTCTTCGACAGATGTCATAAAAACATCATTTTCGCCCGTTTTGGGCTGTCCGTTTTCGTGAAATAAATTTTCCATAGCCCCTAGCCCCCAGTGGGGGAATTTAGATACATCTTCTCTTTTCTCCTAGGGCGGATACCCTAGGCTATTTTGTTTTGTTCCTTTGGGGCTTATCGCTCCTCAACTTCTATCTTCTCAAATTCTCAACTTCTCTTACCCGTACTTTTCGTTTAGTTTCTCATACAAATCGTCGGGTACATTGCTTTGATACTGAGGTACTTGTGGCTCTGGTTTTATCCAGTCTAAATGACCTTTTACCCAAGTATATGCCAAACCTAATGCCAAAATACCTACAAAAATAAACATTTCTATCAAGGCAAACCAACCCCATTGGCCATTGCTTTGAGCCACGAGGTCGGCACGGCCAAAAACCGTTGCCCACGGAAAAAGAAATACCAGTTCAACGTCAAACAATACAAATATCAGTGCTATAACATAAAACCGAGTGTTAAACTGCACATTAGCATTGCCTTCGGGGTCTTCGCCGCTTTCGTAAGTACTTAGCTTTTCGATATTGGGGCGGGCGGGTCTAAGGGCTTTGGCAAGATATAACATGGTAGTTACTAGGCCAATACCAGCAATGGCAAAAAGTAAAATTTGGCCAAAAGCCGAGGTTATGGGAGTGGTTGTGGCTGTCATAAAATTTGCATCATTTCTTTTGCTATTTTGAGTTTATCTTTCACAAAAGGTAGTACTATTTGCCCCAAAAGGTGTACTTCTGTTGAGTATAATTTGGGTTGATTGTTTGTGCTTTCAAAGTTATTTATTGAATTTTCGATAGCTGCACTCAATTCAATAGGCATTTTACGACTATCAAAACCCCCTCTTATTTGAATGGCGACAAATTCCTTGAAGGTAGTACATTGATTAACTTCAACTTCATTAGGTTTTGTATCATAAAAATGATAATACTGCCAAAGTTCAAAACAAGGATTGCTTTGGGCTACGAACCAATGGGGATATTCTGTGTTTTTTGAATCACAAAATTCTCGCAACAATCCTATTTTATTGCCTTCATTCCATCTGTCGGTATCAATCACAAACCAAACTTGGTCTTTATATTCTTTACTCAGCTTGAATTCGAGTGAACTTTCAGGTAAATCTTCATCGCCATAAAACAAAAATATGGCTCTTTCTTTGAGTTTTAGAGGGTCTGATTGCCCATTTTGGTTTGGAATAGGAATAACGTTAATATTAGACGAAAGCCCTTTGAAATATCCAAAGTACTTGCTTTCGGTATCTTGGCCTTCACAAAAAATGTAAATTTTCATTGCATTTTTTGATGGTTCTGCTTTTTCATAAACTTTACTTCTACTAAGATACGACTTCATCATTTTTATGCCAATTTAGGTCTTTAAGGTTTGCTAAAAATGGAATACCGCCATACCTACCATTCAAATATCCATTTTCGATATTTGCTGTATGATGAATATTAAAATCGCTCAAAGAATATAATTGAGAAGCCCCATCAATGTCTTTTTGGGCAAACCAAATTTCGTCAGGTCTTAAAATTTCTTGGTCTAACAAACAAGACTCATGTGTTGTAAAAATCAATTGCCCTTTGGCCGACTGGTCTAATGATATTTTGGTAATTATTTCTTTAATCGTTATCGGATGAATACTCCGTTCTATCTCATCTATAAGATACACTTTATCATTGTTTATAATATCATAAAAGGCTGGAATATACTCAATCAATCTTTTCGTACCGTCAGATTCCATATTTACATAAAAATCAACTTCTGCACCTTTATTATTCAAATGCTTAGTTACTATTTTTTTAACAAATACCTCCTCATTTTCATAAATTATACCTGCTTCTTCACCCGTTTTGCTATCAACCGAAATAAACATCTGGTTAGGTTCTTTTTTCAGTGTATCAACAATGTCCTTCATTTTTTTAGAATCCGAAATGCTATATTCTTCAATTCTTCTTTTCTCAATATCAATTTTTGTAATTCCTGTATTTAAATGAACCACCAACTGATTTGCAAAATTACTTACTTTGCTATAAGTGTCTAAAATATGCACCAATGCCTCTGGTTTTGAGTCAGGCTTTATGATAACAAGTTGTTTATCATCAAACCATTCAAATGCCGAATTAACGTCTGTAAAATCTTCTTTGTATTTCGAGTGTAGGAAGTTAATCAACAGTTCATTTTTTTGCAATATTTTTTCGGCTAATACTTCCACAAATAACTGATTTTTAGGATTGTCTGTATAGCCATCAAAAAAGGAAATGGTTTGGATATTGTTTTCTACATTTCTTTCAAAAACCAATCTATCGCTCTCTTTTTTGCTTTCATAAAGCGATTCGTTTAGTATAATATTTTTATCGAAGGTTAGCGTATAATAAAATACTTTAGCACTAACATAAAATTCTATGCCCAGCGAAGTAGGAAGGTCTTTATTTGAATAGTTTAGTTTGAATTTTTGGTCATCTAAATCAGCACTTAATTTTCCTTCTTTTATCATAGAAGCCAATAAGGCTATGGCTTTTATCAGATTAGATTTTCCCGAACCATTTGCCCCATAAATGGCACTCATTCTCAAAATATCAAAATCATTTTGCCTTATTTTATGATGAGACAAGCGTTGAGTTTTGTTTGGAAATAAGTTAAATTCTGTTTCTTCGTTAAACGAGAATATATTTTTGGCAACAAATCGGATTAACATTTTGTGTTCGGTTAAAATTTAACGCAAATTTATTAATTAGTACTTAATAATAGTCATTTTATTTAATAATTAATAATCATACGTTAATTTTTAACGATTAGACAATGCAGCTAACCGCTTGCAGCCTAAAGCTAATACTTTTTTACTTCCTGCGTTTTGTGGCCAAATCGTGGGCGGTGTCATAATAACTGCGGAGGTTTGTCCAATCAAAAACCTCCGAGATACTCTCCACTCGGTTACGTTGCATGATGCGGTCTCGGCGAGAGGTTTTTACAAATTTGAACAAAATATCGGCCAGTTGGTCGGCTGCCTGATGGAAATTTTGGCTGCTTCTGTTCACCACATATACGCCCCAGTTTTCGTAGTCTTTCATCAATTGCATCATATAATCGCCAAAACCCGACAGGTCGGATGTAACCGTTGGCACGCCCCTCACCACGCACTCTAGCGGGGTATAGCCCCATGGTTCGTAGTAGGACGGAAAAATTCCCAAGTGGCAACCCCGCACAAATTGGCTATATTCCATACCAAAAAGCGGATTGGTCGGAGCAATAAAATCGGGGTGATACACTATTTTTACTCGGTCTTCTTCGTTGTTGGTTAGGTTAGCTTTTTGTAAAAAATTGGTTATTCCGTCTTCTTCTTTTAGTAAATGAGTAACGGTTTTGGGTTTGGTTTTGGTTTTCCAAGATTGTATCGTTCGGCGGAGGCGTAACTGCCAGTATTCGCTTACGAAGTTATTCAAATCAGGCATTTTGAGGTCGGTATTAGAAGCCGATGCTTGAAAGAGTGCATCGCCTACTTGTTTTTCGATGGCCTCACAGTTTTCTCGTATTTCTTCCATCACCGCCCTCGATTGTAGCACGGCTGGGTCGATGGTATGATACGGATTTCTTGTAACAATAAACATCACGATAGTCATGTCTATATTGGCTTGTTTCATTTTCCAGTTGAGCCTCGCTAATGCCTCTAGCGTGAGGTCATAGCCTTTGTTGGAGTATTCGTATCGGCCAGAGGTAAAAAAATACATCGTTTTGTCAAGGTCGAATGAATAACTCTGAAAAAAATGCCCCATCACAAAGCGATGGATTTTTTCTTTGAATTTTGCATGAAGGTTCTGAAACTCGTGCAAGGCCGTAAATCGAGTAACATTGAGGCCATTGGGCAAAATCAAATCACATTTCCGCATCAATAAATGCTCGCATTCTTGGGCTGTTACGTCCGACACCGTGGTCATTACGTGGCAGTCTCGGGCGGCTAAATATTCTATCGTAGCTTGGGTTTCTATGCCGTAATGTTTAGATTCTTTTCGCCAATCGAAACTGGGTAATTTATTATAAAAATCTTCTACGTTAGGAGCCAAGTATCGCCCCAACATGGTGGCGTGGGTAGTAAAAACGGTTGCAATTTTTGGGGCATCAAGTTTGAGGTCGGGAATGGCCGAGGCCGCCATCCACTCATGGAAATGAACCGTAATGTCGGTTTTGCTGCTTTGGTTTTTTGATAGCTCGGTCAAGAAAACCCTGATACATTCGCCCAATGCAAGCACTTGATTAACAAGGGGTTCTGTGTTAATTGTAGAAAGCTGATGGCGTTGCCAAAGGTTTATTTTTACCTGTTCGATGTTATTATAAATATCCCAAAAATCAAATAAAACCATACGGGGTTTGCCCGTAATAAGCCAATTACCATAATGAACATTAAAGCCCATGTCTCGCATTTTACGAACGGTTTGGCCCAAAGCCGAGTCATCAAGGTCTAAGATTGGCTCAAACTCTATGGCTGCCGTATTAGGAAAATAGGGGCCTAAAAGAAAATAATCTTGCCCCCATTTTTCGACCATGGCAGGTACTTTTGACCGAATTACGGTATAAATTCCCCCCACTTGGTTACAGGTTTCCCATGCTACTTCTATCAGCATTTTAGGACGAGTTTTTGCTTTTATTTCTTGTGTTTCCATGTGTTGGTTCAGCTTGTTTCAGAGATGTAATTTTGGTGATTTATACTTGTGTCGATATTAATACTTTGGCTAACTTATCCAAGAAAATTGTTCTTTTGCTTGATTTTTTGTGAGAGCAAGATACGTTTTTATGTCAAATAAAGTGGCGTATGGTTTGAATCTTGCCTTGTATTCGGTGTTTATAAAAGCAATATAAGTAGGGTCGGGGTTAGTCCAATTAATGATAGACAACAGTTTTATTTTAGTAACATTTGTGATACTAAAAGGCATACATGATTGAATTTTTGA
>JAYWHL010000011.1:0-5383 GCA_043777715.1 Cytophagaceae bacterium
TATCGGCGATGGCGGCGGTATCTGTAAGGCCGATTGTTATAAAAATTGGGTGGAGGAGGCTGATAATATCTTGGCCTTGGGTTGTAATAATTTGGGGGAGGGGCTGGGCGATAATAATCTCGCCTAGCATATCCATAAGGGCTATACCTAATACAGCTAGTAACCAACAAGGCTATACTGGCCGCAAGCAAAAGTGTTTTTATTGATTTCATGTTCTTTGATGTTTTTTCAAAGATGTATAAGTTTGAGACTCACACCAAACTTTTTAACATTTTTAACATTTCTCAATGGCTTGGTTTACAGGCATATAATTTGTTGTCGAATGGGTAAATAACAACAAATACCGAATAAGCCACAAAGAAACAAAGCACACAAAGCGTTGATTTTTCAGTTTTAGGCCATAAAATTACGGCCAATCTGAGTGCTGGATAATTTTACAAAATATAGCATAACACAGAGATTTGTACGAGAATATTGCTTTCGCAAAGGTGGTTGGTGAGCCACCAACCACGGAAAAGGCATTGATTTTTCAGTTTTAGGCCATAAACTTACAGTCAATGGCCAAAAGCTAAACACCTAGTTCAACTTGGTCGGTTTTGGTATCTATCATTTCAAATTTTACTTTTATTTCTATGCTTTCGGCAATTTTCAAGGCCAAAATTTGAGGAATTTCTATCCCAAAATCGCTTGGAACTATCATAAACTTGGCCTCAAACTTTAATCGTCCGTCTAGCTGGAGTACGAGGGCTTTAAGTTCTATCGTTTTTTCTTTGCCGTGAATATTAAAAACCCCTTTTATTCTGACGTATTGTCTGGGTTTTGAGAAATCTATTTTGTCTTGAAATAAGCCCTTAAAAGTAGCATTCGGGTAGATGCCAG
Source organism: Cytophagaceae bacterium (assembly GCA_043777715.1). Classification (GTDB taxonomy): domain Bacteria; phylum Bacteroidota; class Bacteroidia; order Cytophagales; family Spirosomataceae; genus JAYWHL01. The sequence continues at coordinate 880 of JAYWHL010000011.1, forward strand.
ACTCTAGGTAGGTATCGTTAAAATGCTCTTGCATTCGTTTTTGTGGAAAGTCAAACGAGCGGATAGGTACCAAAAAAGCTACTTTATTGTTCTCAAAATCAACGATATACTTTACGTTATTGCTGATAGCGTTGATGTCTTCGAGGGGCGTACTCGAAAAAAAACTTATTTCCGCCTTTCTGTTTTTATATTTTGTTTGTGCCATGGCCATTTGTTGGAGCAGCAACAAAAGCCAACAAAGCGATATTTTTTTCATGGTGTGGTTTTGGAAAAAAGAAGGGCTGTAACCACAAGATTACAACCCTTGAAATAAAACATCAAATAATCAAAACGTTTGAACGACAATCCTGATTATTTGCCTACAATCTGCGACTTCAAACCTCCTAACACGCCCAAAAGGGTGTCTTGGTCGGCTTGGGCTACCTTAAAATCGTTAAGGGCTTTTACCAAATCACCCACTAACGAGTTAAACTCTACGTCGGTAATGTTCATGCCTTTGTGAGACGTAACCATGTCTTTGCCTTTGTATTTCAAAGGCCCACCTGCTGCCTCGCCAATTTGGTCGATGAGGTTGTTACGCAACAATGTCAATCGGGCGGTGTTGCCTTTGCCTACGTCCGTCAAAAGGGGCGTAAACGTTCTGACCATGTTGGGGTCTGCGGCTACATAACCAATAAACTTATCTACCACTGCCGAAATGGCATCAATACCACCCAACTTGGTGTAAAGGGTTACAGGGGCTACAACGGCTTCGTCTTTTTTGCAAGAACTTCCTACAAAAATCAATACGCCTAAGGCTAGTACTTGGATAAATGCTGTTTTTTTCATAATTGTATTTTCCTCTTGCCTTCTCACAAAAGTTTTTTTAGTTTGTTTGAACCACAACCGAGAAGGAAATTGCGGTGGTATCTTTAATAATTTACGGGTTAGCGAAAACAAAGGGCATATTTGGCATTTTCAAAACTTTGTAACCAAGCCATTGGCACAGGGCATTGCGGGCCAGCGGCAGCGATGTTATCAAACTGGCTGTCTTTTACAAGGAGTGTACCATTGAGTGAAACAAGTTTTTTGAGTTCCAAGGCCGAAACCTCGTCTTTATGATACGTTACGCTCAATCGCTTGATGCTGGTATTCAGTACATTAGCCGTGATACCGTTGGTATTGTTGAGCGTTGTTGCCAACTGGCTCTCTTGTTGAGCATTGATGGTGTTGGGCAAATCAACGATTAATAAATCTATGGGTTTTACATAAGTATGCAACGGTGCGGGTTCGAGGTTGGCATATACCACAAACGAGACAAACATAAGCAAAACGGCAACCGCCATAACCTTGAGTGTAGAATAGATGATTTTCATTTTCTGTAATATTTTTTGAAGTTCAATCTATATACGGTGGCGGCTTGGGCTTTGGATTTATTGAAATGATTTTTTTGTAAATAAAATTGGTTCAACTACAATTTGTACGGGAATTCATTTTGAGCCACCAAGTCTCAAAGCCACCAAGAAATCAATTGTTTAATTTCAATAACTTGGAGACTTCGTGTCTTAGTGGCTTTTTTTAATCCCGTATTAATCATAGAAGAACCATAAATCTTTTACTGTTTGATATTTTATTACACAGTTTATAAACAAACAGGCGTGGTACGCTTTTGAAGCGTGCCACGCCTCTAAAAGTTCTAAAAGTACTTCTATCTCCGATGAAAGGTAGAGATGAGGCAAAATGATAATTGTTTAGCGTACTTTTAATATCGTTGTTTATAAATTTTTGGTTAATTTTACTTTCATAAATTTTTATCAGCCACTTATAAAGCAATCCAATTTTGACAAAGAAACGTATATCAGTTCAAGAAGATCAATTGGTCTTGATGCTCAAAAATCGAGAACAGCGAGCATACACTATTTTATATGATAATTATTCGGGAGCATTGTTTGGGGTAATCTCAAAAATTGTAAAAGACGAAGAAATTGCAGCCGATGTAATGCAAGATGCCTTCATAAAAATTTGGAAAAACATAGAGGGATATTCGCCTGGCAAAGGCAGTTTGTTTACGTGGATGCTCAATGTGTGTCGCAATACGGCCATCGACAAAGTGAGGTCGCAGGATTTTCAGCAAAGCCAACAAAGCCAAGACATTGAAAACTACGGCGGAGTGGCCGATACTGCCAACCCAATAGAGGCTTCGATAGATTATATCGGCCTAAGAAAAGTGGTGGATAGTCTAAGACCTGAATATAAAAAACTGGTTGATTTGATTTATTTTCAGGGATATACCCAAGCCGAAGTGGCCGACGAATACGACATACCCCTCGGCACGGTCAAAACCAGAATAAAAGCTGCTTTGACACAACTGCGAGGTATTTTGGGAATATCAATGGCCTTATTGCTTTATTATTTAGAAGAATACGGTATCTGATTTCTCTCAATCCGTTTTGATTGGCTCGGCAAAACGCTTGTTGTTTTGTCTTAAAAAAAACTAGAACATTTATAATTTAATATTATTTTGGATACAAATCAATATATCGAATCTGGGATATTAGAAACCTATGTGATGGGTTTATGCTCTGATACTGAAAATCAGGAGGTAGAAAAACTCATCTCACAATATTCCACCATAGCTACCGAAGTGGATACACTACGGGACAAGCTAGAAGATTATGCCTCTCTACACGCCATAACGCCACCTTTTGGCCTTAAAAATAGAATTTTAGCTACGCTCGAAACTCAAAATTTGATAGACAAACCCGCAGCCAAACAAATGCTGCTGTTGGCCAAACCGCTCATCAAACCTTGGCATATTGCGGCTGGGGTATCGGTATTGGCCATGAGTGCGGCTTTTAATGTATATTTCTATAACAATTGGAAACAAAGCGAAACGGCATTGAGTAGCCTACAAGCCGAGAATACCAGAATGGCGGGTAATTTGGACATACAAAAAGCCAGTTATACGGCTCTGAACCAAGAGTTTGCGTTGGTGCAAAGTGCTGAAATCAAAAAAATAACGTTGGCAGGTACGCCCGCTTCGCCAAGCTCTAGTGCCAAAGTATATTGGAACAATAGCAAAAACGAAGTGTATCTTTCGGTGGTGGATTTACCCCAAATAAAAGAAAATCAGCAATACCAACTTTGGGCTATTGTTGATGGCAAACCCGTTGATGCAGGTATTTTTAATCTTGGTACGGGGCTTGTTCAATTAAAAAACATTAGCAATGCTTCGGCTTTTGCTATCTCGCTCGAAGCCAAAGGCGGCAGCACCACGCAAGCTGGCCCCAAAGGCACTATCTATTTGATGGGGGCGGTGTAATGAAGTAACTGACCACTGGAAAATTTTGTAAAGTTTAGCATAACATATAACACCACAGTTTGATTTAGAATACTGCTTTTGATGAATCACTAAACACGGAAGCAAATACAGCATTAACCACAAAGAAACAAAGAATACAAAGGTTAGTACCGAAGTTTTTAAAATTGTCCAGTACTTAGATGAAATGCTAAACTTCGATTGTAATTTATTGATTTTTAGATAGTTATTTTTAATCTCCAAATGTTATAAACTGTAATGAAGCAGCTAACATTTGGAGATTTTTTTTTACCTAGATTCCGATAAATTCAAAGCCCTCGTGGCTACTTTAAACATAAAAAAGCAAGCATTTTAAGGTGCTTGCTTTACTATGGATTAGGGTAAGACGGGTTTTAGGGCATTAAAAAATTACCTTTTACAGATACTTTAATCACTTCGGCAATTTTGGTAAAAACTAACTTTGGTATATCAATTTTATGGTCGGCGGTTTTAACATCAAATTCGGCCATCAGTCCCACACTTTTTCCTGTAATTAACAAAACTCCCCTAAGGGTACGTACTTGGCTAATGCCATGAATATTGAGTTTGCCAGTTACGGTAACAGGATAAGTGCCTGATTTTGAGAAATCTATCTTTTCGGTAACCTTTCCTGCAAAAGTTGCCTTTGGTATTTTATCAGACTCTAGGTAGTTTTCGTTAAAATGCTCCTGCATCAATTTATTTGGAAAATCAAAACCCGTAATGAGCATACTTACGGCAACATCATTGGTACTGGTATTGATGGCCACCGTACAGGTTTTGTTGATGGCTGAAATGTCTTCGATGGGTGTTTTTGAAAAAAACGTTACCTCATTATTCTTTGAAATAAGTACCTGTGCCTTGCCCTCAAAACCGAGTGTTAGCAATAGGAGGATAATTGGGATTATGAAAAATTTCATGGTGTTTTTAATTTTAGTGTTTGATGATTGAGTAGCTAAATGGCTACTTAAACTGCCCCTTAGCTCGTTTGTCTAGCGAAAATGACCTTGAAATATTAAAACCAAAGTGTAACTCTTGGCCGTTTGTACCTTTGTTTTCGGTAATAAACTGTTTTTCTATCATCGACTGGCTATTAGAAAAATGTAGCTGAAAAACGTGTCCGCCCGTTTCTATATCTATTCCCAAACTGGCCGAATTATACCGCTGTTGGTTATTGGGCAAAGCGAG
>JAYWHL010000012.1:0-5381 GCA_043777715.1 Cytophagaceae bacterium
TTGAGTTTTGTGAACTACAACATCAACCCCAATAATCTTATCCCTGGGGCTTTTTCTAACATTAACGCCGTGAAATTGGACAACGAACAGGCCAACGAAATGGGTGTTTTTGTAGAGGACGAAATCCAAATTAATGAAAAGTTGAGTGTTATTGCTGGTTTGAGGTACAGCAATTATCAAAACTATGGGCCTGGGCAGGTACGTTCCTACAAGGCCGATTTGCCGAGAATTGCCGAAAATACGGCCTTGATTACTGAAATAGGGTCGGGAACGATTCAAAGTTACGGAGGGATAGAACCACGGTTTTCGATGAGGTATTTATTGGGTAAAAGTGGCTCGCTAAAGTTAGGATTCAATCGAATGCGTCAGTATGTTCATTTGATTTCGAGTACAACGTCAGCACTACCAACGGCCAGATGGAAAATATCGGATTTGAATATAAAACCTCAAATTGCAGACCAAATTTCGATTGGATATTTTCAGAATTTTAAAAATAATGCTTGGGAAACCTCTTTTGAACTTTATACCAAAAATGTTGAAAACATGATTGATTATAAAGATGGTGCAAAATTATTGCTAAATAATACTCCCGAAGTTGAAATCTTACAAGGCCAAGGCAAGGCTTACGGTTTAGAAATAATGATTAAGAAAAATGCTGGCGGTTGGCGAGGTTGGCTATCTTACACGTATTCAAGGTCTTTGATGTTGATTGACGGAAAAAGCCTAAACGAAAAAGTAAATAATGGGGAATGGTATCCAACCAATTTTGACCGTCCGCATAGTTTGAACCTGATGCTTACTCGTAAATTGAGCGAAACGATTACTTTTGCAACCAATTTTACTATTTCATCGGGTCGGCCAATTACCTATCCTTATTCAAAATCCATCTTAAATGGTACAAGGATTCCGAACTATTACAACAGAAATCAAGAACGGATTCCTGCCTATCATCGTTTTGATATATCTTTTACTTTTGACCAAGACCCTGCCAAGAAAAAACCAAACAAAGAACACAACTGGGTTTTTGGTATTTATAATGTTTATGCCAACAAAAATGCGTATTCTGTGTTTTTTAAGCAAGTAAATCGCTCAGTATCAGAGGCTTACAAACTCTCTATTTTTGGGTCTTTGTTTCCTAGCCTTACTTATAATTTTAAATTTTAATTCAAGCCAAATAAATACCTATGAAAAAATTAATCTACACCTTTCTATTAATTGGCTTCAATTGGGCTTGCATTACGCCTTACGAAGCCGATGTAAAATCGACCGACCGCCGTTTGGTGGTGTCGGGAAGTATTACAAATTCGAGTGCCGTTCAGCGAGTACAACTCACTTATTCTGCTGATTATACAAACCGTGCCTCTAATGCTGATTGTACGGGGGCAAAGGTTTTTTTGAGCGATGATAAAGGCTTAAAAGTTGATTATGTTGAAGTTACAGCAGGAATTTATCGTATTCCTGCCAACTCAACTTTCAAGGCCGAAGTGGGTAGAACCTATCAATTAAATATCAAAACTTCGGAGGGTAAAGATTATCAATCTAAACCAGAATTGATGAAAGCAGTACCCGAAATTTCGAGTATTACCACCGATTATAATTTTAAGGCTGCCGAAACCCGTGGGCAGAGATATGGCTGGGACGTGTATCTCAACACCAAAGACCCCGAAACTTTGGGCGATTATTACCGTTGGGACTGGACACATTTTGAGAAAATTGATATATGTGATAAAAAGAAATTATTGTTTTATTCGCCATTATTTTATGGCTTACCTTGCTGTACCAATTGTTGGGATATTGTCAAAAACTACGAATCTGTCAATATCGCTTCTGATGGCTTGGTCAATGGCAAAAATATTGCAAATCGTAAAATTATGCGGATTCCTTTGAATGGCCGTGGGAAATATTATTTAGAGATAGAACAACAATCGCTTACCAAAGAAGCCTATCAATATTACCAAACCATCGACCAACTAATCAATAACATTGGCGGGGTTTTTGATGCTGCACCTGCGGCAATTAGAGGAAACATCGTGAATTTATCAAATCCAAACGACCAAGTTATCGGTTATTTTCACGCTTCGGCGGTATCAGCAAAATCGATTTATTTGGATAGGTCTTCGGTCAATGGCGTGGTTTCGCCGCCAATCAAAGATTATGCAGATTTTCAACAAGGTACGCCTCCATGTGCAGCTTGTGTAGAAAGCGATTTTAGAACAGGCTTAAAACCTAGATTTTGGATTTTCTAAAATATGTTTAGTTCAAAAGCACCCAACGATAATCTAAAACCTAAGAAATTCTTAATTCTTAGGTTTTCTTCTATTGGTGATATTGTTTTAACAAGCTCAGTTATTCGTTGTTTAAAGAAAAAATTTCCAACTGCCGAAATTCATTTTGCTACCAAGTCGTCTTATTTTTCGATTTTAGAGGCTAATCCTTATCTTTCCAAAATTCATCTTTTGGATAATCAAGGAATTTTGAACCTACTGGCTAGGCTTAGAAAAGAAAACTTTGATGAAGTAATAGATTTGCATAATAACCTAAGAACCAAGGTTATAAAGGTAGTTTTAGGAAAAAAATCAGCAAGTTTCAATAAAGAAAATTTAAAGAAATTGATGTTGGTAAGGTTCAAAATCAATTATATGCCCAAAGTTCATATTGTGGATAGATATATGGCTACCGTTGCACATTTGGGGGTAGAAAACGATAATCTTGGCCTTGATTATTTCTACGATAAAAAAAATAATATTTCCAAAGACTTTCTGCCTATTACTCATAAAAACGAATTTTGCGTGATTGCGATAGGAGGGCAGCACTTCACTAAAAAATTACCTTTACACAAATTGATTGCTTTGTGTAGGTCTGTGGAACTGCCTATTGTGTTGGTGGGCGGCAAAGAAGATACCCAAATTTCTATTCAGATAGCAAACGAAATAGGCTCTAAAGTTTTTGATACCTGCGGGCAATTAACTATCAATCAGTCTGCTAGTTTGATAAAAAGTTCGCTCAAAGTTTATACCCACGATACAGGCATGATGCATATTGCGGCAGCCTACAAAAAAGAAATCGAAGTTTATTGGGGTAATACCATGTCCGATTTCGGAATGTATCCTTATAAAACCCAACACATCAACCACGAGGTAGCGGGTTTGGAATGTAGGCCATGTTCAAAGATTGGTTTTGATAAATGTCCAAAAGGGCATTTCAAATGTATGGAGCAACATCAGGTTTGAGTTTTTTAGTTCATTATATTTCTTCCAATTTCTAAACCATAAATTTTTATTAATCCAATGAAAAAATCTTTAATTCTAGTGGCCACGCTGGCAATAGCCTCAGCTTGTTCCGAAACCAAAAAAGAAGGCCAAAGTGCCATTCTCGAAGTAGAAAATGTAAGCAAAATTTCTGAAATCGAACAAAAAGAAGGTTTCAAAACATTATTTGATGGAACGGATACAAAATCTTGGCATACCTATCACAAAGACAGCGTAACGTGGGCAATCGAGGAGGGCGTTTTGCATACCAAAGGCGGAAACCATGATTTGGTAAGTAATGATGAATTTGAAAACTTTGATTTAAGGTTTGACTGGAATGTGGGCAAAGGCGGAAATTCGGGCGTAATATATATGGTACAAGACAAACCCGAAATAGAAGATACCTATATGTCGGGCATTGAGTATCAGATAATTGACGATAAAAATTGGCCTGATAAACTTGAAAATGGCCAATTGCCAGGGGCGGCTTATGACCTTTATCCTCCGATAAAATTGGCAAATAATCCTCAAGGAACATGGAACTCAGGGCGAATAGTTGCCGACAAAGGCCATATCAGCCATTACGTAAACGATGTACTCACGGCAGAATACGACTGGAACTCGCCTGATTATTTAGAAAAATTTAACAAAAGTAAATTCAAAGATTGGCCTTTTGCCAAGGTTTATAAAGGCCACTTGGCATTGCAAGACCACGGCCAAGAAGTTTCGTATCGAAATATCAGAATCAAAACACTTTAATTCTGAAAAGGAACTGAATCAAATCAGTTCCTTTTTTTTATTTGAATGTATGATAAACCCAAACTAGGGATATTCATTTATCTTTGTCAGAATATAAAAAAGAGCTTTAATCAAAAATGAAAAAAGTAAAAATTGGTACTATTCAACTGTCTTGTTCATCAAATGTTGATGATAATTTAACGAAGCATATCGAAGCCATCAGAAACGCCGCACAACAAGGGGCAAATATCATTTGTCTCCAAGAATTGTTTAAGTCGCTTTATTTTTGTGATACCGAAGAACATTCAAAATTTGCCTTAGCCGAGGCTATTCCCGGCCCTAGTACGGCTCTGTTTTGTGATTTGGCTAAGGAATTAGGCGTTGTAATCATTGCTTCTTTGTTTGAAAAACGTGCCTCTGGGCTTTATCATAACACAACAGCCGTAATAGATGCCGATGGAAAGTATTTGGGTAAATACCGCAAAATGCACATTCCAGACGACCCAGGCTACTACGAAAAATTTTATTTTACCCCTGGCGATGTACCGACCTCCACCGAAAACAAAGAGGAGTTAGGTTACAGGACATTCAAAACAAAATTTGCTGAAATTGGCGTTCTGATTTGTTGGGACCAATGGTATCCAGAGGCGGCCAGAATCACGGCTTTGATGGGGGCTGAAATCTTGTTTTATCCAACCGCCATTGGTTGGGACTTGGAAGAACCCAAGCCCGAAATTTCTAAAGAACAAAGTACGGCTTGGCAAATGCTTCAACGCTCTCATGCCATAGCCAATGGCGTTCATGTGGTGGCGGTAAATAGGGTAGGGGTAGAGGGCAATCAGCAGTTTTGGGGTGGGAGTTTTGTGTCTAATCCTTTTGGGACTCTCAAATACCTAGCTTCGGACAAGAACGAAGAAATAGCCGTTACCGAAATTGACCTTCATGAATCGGAATATTATAGAAGTACTTGGCCTTTTTTAAGGGACCGACGAATAGATAGTTACGCCCCCATTTTGAAAAGAATGATTGATTGAATTTGGGAAAATGTTTTATCAAAATTAAGCTGCGTTATTTTGAACAGAATGTATTGAAAAACACGCCAGTAGTTTATAAAAATTGTCATAAATCTGAACACTTGACAATTTTACAAAATGTAGCATAATACAGAGATTTGTCTAAGAATATTGCTTTCGCAAAGGTGTTGGGTCTAGGCGACCCCGTAAGCCACCAACCACGGAAAAGGTTTATAATCATTTGCCATAAATGTCTTAATTCCTTATCATCTTTCATTAAACTTTAAAAACGAGTAGAGGTAAAATCTTATTTACGCCACTACAATATATTATTCAGCGAAATTTCGCAAAGATTGATTTATACTCTAAATTTGTAAAAAAA
>JAYWHL010000013.1:0-5368 GCA_043777715.1 Cytophagaceae bacterium
GGCAAATTCGTATTGTTGTGATGTAAATATGCCCAATTGCTGGATATACCACTCATACACAGGCCGATGTACCTCAAACTCTAAAGTACAGATAGAATGCGTGATGTTTTCGATGGCGTCGGACTGCCCGTGTGCGAAATCATACATTGGATAAATGCACCAATCATTGCCCGTACGGTGATGATGAGCGTGTTTGATACGATACATGATGGGGTCTCGGAAGTGCATATTGGGCGAGGCCATGTTTATTTTGGCACGCAAAACCTTGGCACCATCGGGGTATTGCCCTGCCCGCATATTGGCAAAAAGTTCAAGGTTTTCGTTGATGCTTCTTTCTCTAAAAGGGCTGTTAGTTCCTGTTTTGGTAGGTGTACCTTTTTGAGTGGCAATTTGTTCGGCAGTGGAGTCGTCTATATAGGCTAATCCCTTGTTAATGAGGGTAATAGCAAAATTATAAAGTTGCTCAAAGTAGTCGGAAGTATAATGAATACTGCTCCAATCAAAGCCCAGCCAGCGAACATCATTTTGGATAGAATCCACATATTCGCTGTCTTCGGTACTTGGATTGGTGTCGTCAAACCTTAGGTTGGTTTGGCCATTGTATTTTTGGGCAAGGCCAAAATTCAAGCAAATGGATTTGGCATGGCCAATGTGTAAATAACCGTTGGGTTCGGGCGGAAAACGAGTCAGGATTCGGCCATTGTGTTTGCCAGTTGCAAGGTCGTTTTCTACGATTTGTTCTAAGAAATTCAGCGATTTTTTTTCTTCTTCTACCATTGTTAAGCTACTCAAAAAGGGGGTGGTTTTGTTTTTTAAGAATACTAAGTTACGAAAATGTGTGTGTGATATTATAAAGCCAGATAATGAGTTTTGAAATACTGATTTAAGTATCTGAAAATCAGGATATTAAAAAAAGTAAAATTATCTAGTTTTGAGTACTGGACAATTCTAAAAAATATAACATACCACAGAGATTTATCTAAGAATATTGCTTTCGCAAAGGTGGTTGGTGAGCCACCAACCACGGAATGTATTAAAAATATGAAATTATCTAGTTTTGAGTATTGGACAATTGCCATACTGAAATCCGTTTGTCATCGCTGGCCGAAAGTAGCGTTTGCTGATAGCCTGACCACAAAAGCCGATTTACGGACGTACCATGTCCTGCGTGGCGGGCTTTGTCTATTACTTTCAGTAATTTAAATGTTTGAGCGTCCCAAATTTTAATGGATTTATCCATACTTGCGGTTGCAAAATACTGATTATCAGGGCTATATTCAATATGATTGATGGCGTATAGGTGTGCTACAACATCTTGTGCCAAGCTATAATTATCCCAAACGTCCCATGCTTTGAGGTGGGCATCTCGGCTGCCCGATAGTAAAAACTGATAATTTGGCGAATATTTTAAACTAAAAATGGAATGGTTGTGGGCTTTGAAAGCATATTTTAATTGATAATTCAACAAGTCAAAAACCCTAATAAAACAATCACTATACCCAACGGCTATTTCTTTGGTTTGAGGATTGATGGCCATGCTTCTGGCACTTTGGGTAGAGGCTTTTAGGTGTTTGATAATGCCCAAACTTTGAGGGTCTAACACGATAATTGTACCGTCGCCAGTGGCCACAAAAGCCTGATTTTCATAGAATTGAATATTAAAAATAGAAGCCCCCGTTAGTTGTACCGAACTCAACTCTTTTGGTAAGGCGGGGTCTATGACATGAATCCCCTGATAGTTTTGTGCTACCCAAAGTTGCCCTGTGTTGGGTTGTAAGGCCATTGCAAAAACCGAGGCAGGTATTTGGGCTATTAATCGGCCAAGGTCGGGTTTGGTCAAATCCCATTCTATCACTAGGCCGTCGCCCCCTGCCGAATAAAATAACTGGCTTTGGGCAGATGCCTCTAGTGCATAAACACAGTCTCTATGACCAGAAAAAGTATCTAATTTGTTGATAACCATAAGATTGTGATTTTTTAATTCTTTTCCTGATGCTTAGTTTTGGGGTTTTATCAGATTGTATTGAAGCCCCAACACAAAGCTACGGGGTGCGGCAGGATAATAAAACGAACGGTCGGTAACACTATTCCCACGAGTAGCTTGGCTGGCGTATAGTTCGTTGCTTAGGTTCATAATGTTACCATAAATTTCTATTGATTTGAAATGATAATTTACCCTAAAATTCATAAAACTAATGCCCCTTAACCCAAAAGCAGCACGTTCGTCATATTTGATGGTATTAACAGCATTTTGATACCAAGCACTCATGCGTTGCCATTCTAGGCTCATTTTTAGGTTTTTTGCCCAAATTGGGGCATAACTTAGCTCTGTATTGGCCACAAAAGGAGGGGCCGAGGGCATGGCTTTATCGTTTACATTTTTGAGGGGGTCGCTGGGTTTGGTGCTTAGTGTAAATTCTATAAACCGATGAATAGAATTACTGCCGCCAAACCTCAAAAACCATTGAGGATTTGGCTTGAAAGTTAGGCTGTACTCAATGCCTTGATGTAGGGTTTTGCCCGCTGATTGGTAATCGATAGAATTGTCGGGCTGGCGAATAGACAGTAATTCGTTGTGGCCAGTCATGGAATAAATGGCCCAGTCGAAATAGATTTTTTTGTTTGAAAAGCTCGCCCAACCCCCAATTTCTTGATTACTGAAATAAGCAGGACTTAAATCATAATAAAAGGGTTGTGGGCTTCCTGCGGGGGTTTTACGAAAAATGGCCGTAAGGTTTGGAGGCGAAAAGCCCTGCGAATAATTGGCATAAAAGCCTTTGTCTTGCCCAAAATCATAAGTGAAGCCTATTTTGGGTGTAATCTTGCTGTATTGTTTTTGGCCTGTGGCGTTGTTGTCTAGGTAGTTGATAAAATCAAATGTCATGCGGTCAAGCCTTGCCCCAATCGAGACATTGAGTTTGGGCAATGGCTCAAAATCTAATTGCGAATACATGGCTAGGTTATATACTTGGGCATCGTATTTGATTAGAAATTGATTGGGGAGGGTTTCCAAAAGCGTAAATTTTTCTACCGACCGCCCGTCTGGTCGTAGTTGTGCAGCCAAATTTATTTTATAGGCATAATATGGATTATACGATTTATCTATGCTAAAACCCGTAAGCCATTTTGTTTTACCAGTATTAAATTTTTGAGAATGCTGTGCCAAAAATCCATACGAATCAAAGGCGTTTTCATTGATTTGACCACTTGCCGTTTTGGCATTTATCGACCACAAAATACTGTAAAACGGATTTTGTTTAATGCTATTGTTGCGGTAAAAGGGTGTGATTGTAGTTAGAGAATGGTCGCTCCAGTGTTGTTCTAGGCTAAATTTTGCTCTGAGTGCCACGGATTTTCGATAAGTAAAGTCGGTGCTGGATTGGTATTTTCGACTAAAAAAACTCACAGAATCGACGCTGCCACCCGTTTGAGAATCGTAATTGATATAGGACAAAGTGCCAATCAGTTTTGTTTTGGTATTAAACGTATAATCTATACGGGTATTGAGGGCAGTTTTATCAAAATCAGAAGTACTTTGCCATGAATTACGCTGTTGGCCAACAAATCCAGATAGTACAAAACCTAGTTTTTTGTAGGTGTTTCCGCCGCTAAATTGTAACCGCCGATAGCCATATTGGTCGAGATGAATACCTAATTTTGCTACTGGTAAAACACTAGGTTTGTGGGTTATAAAATTGATAGCTCCGCCCACGGCCTCTGCCCCGTACAACGACGCCGACGGCCCTTTGATTACCTCTATGGCACTAATGGCCATCAGGTTCATTTCTATCAGAGCATTGTTTTGAAAAAGACCCAAAGGCCGAATCGGTAGGCCGTCTTCGAGGTACAAAAAATAGGCCGAAAGCCCCATGGGTTGCCTAATGCCCATCATGTGTTGTTCGTTACCAAGATTTGCCATAACCACGCCAGGCGTTTTATTGATAATTTCAAAAATACTGCTGGCCTTGGTATCGGCAATGAGCTGTGGGCCAAGGTGGGTAATGGCCAAAGGGCTTTGGGTTCTTAGACCAGCCTCTCGGTTGGCGGTTACTACAACGGTTTGGAGGTTTTCGGTGGCAAGTTCAAGGTCAATATTCAGAAAATCAGAGGTGTTTATTACGATGCTTTTGGATTGATATCCAACACTAGAAAAACTGATTTTAGAAAATTTTTGAATGGTATTTAAACTGAACTCTCCTTTGATATTAGTTATTGCAAAACGCTGGCCATCAGTATCTTTAATAACTACACTAGGCAATGCCTCTTTGGTGATAGCATCAAAAACTCTACCTTTTATTTGCCCGAATAATGGCAGATTTATCAACCCTAAAAAGGCTAGGACTATGGTTTTTTTCATGGAATATCTTAATTTTGGGCTAGTCCTCTAGTAGCTAATCTGTTATTTCTTTCCACACAATTTTCTCTACCTTTTTTAGTTTTTTAGAGAAATTAAGGCCAATACCTATGCAGGTTTTACCCGTATGCAAATAGGGCGTTAAATACCCTTTGTCTATAATTTGTTGCAGGGCTACTTCGGCTTTACCGCCCAACTTAAATTCAAAACAATAGACATAGTCTTTGGTTTGAACCAAGGCATCAAGCCTCCCATCAGAAGAATGCACTTGGCTTTCGATGTATATGCCTAACAGTCTGAAAGTTAAATGTATTATCGCATGATAGTAGTGTTCGTTCTGTTTCTGCCACAATTCGTAAGGAATAGATTTGAACAAACTGTTAAACAGGCTTTCTAGTTTTTCGACTTGACCAGCGTTCAAAGCCCTTTTTAAATCATCAGCCCAAACACTACCAATAAGCATATCGTTATCGGTATAAGAGGTCATCAGCATATCCAAATAGGCATACTTTACTTCTAAATTTGGATAGCCCAGTGTATAAATGGTAATGGCTTCGGTTTCTTGGCTTTTAATGGTCAAATAGCCTGTCTGAAACATCAAAGGAATAATCTGCAAGCGTTCAATATCATAGACATCGAGTGCTTGGGCATTGATTTTTACGGCCTCAAAATCATACAATTCATATTTTCGAGAAAGGTTGATTAAGAAAGTGGGCGTACCAGAGACGAACCAATAGTTCTTAAATTCTTTTCCTCTAAAAAAATGCAACAACGAAAAAGGGTTGTAAACGGTGTTTGCTCCGCCAAACGAATAACCGTTGTACCAGCGTTTAATCTGCTCGGTATCAAGCTCTTGGAGTTCTTCTGTAAAATTGCTTTCTAATTCAATTTGACTAATACCGCAAATGGCATTAAAAGATTTATCAAGGCTAAGGTCAGTCAAATTATTCAAATCTGAGAAAATAGATACCCGAGAAAATTTAGAAACGCCCGTAATAAAAACCAGTTCTAAAT
>JAYWHL010000014.1:0-5366 GCA_043777715.1 Cytophagaceae bacterium
CGAAGAGGGGCGTATTATAATTTTCTACAAAGGTTGTGCCTCTCCGAGGCAAAGTATCAGAAAGTAATCTACGATTAAAATGACTTATTAAACACTGTATTAAGTAGCCTTTGGCGATTAGCTTTTAGCAATTGAATCTAAGATACTCAAAAACGAATCTTCGTCTAAAAGTATTTCAAGCCGACAGCTAATCGCTAAAAGCCAAAATTCTTTTAAAAATCAATCTCTGAAAAGGTTTTTTTCTTTTCTAAAAAATGTTTTCTGACAATACTCCTTGCTAAAATTTGTGGGTGTGTTACGGCCTTGCGAGTAGCCAAAAGTTGTTTACGTTTTTTGTGCCAATGCCCAAAATTTGCATAAAAATTAAAGTGGGCTTTGATAATGGCCAGACAGTCGGCAGGGGAATCGAACAATAAGAATTTAGCCCCAGCGATGCCGTCCAGAATAAGCCTTTTTAGTAAATTGAGCCAAAGGTCTTGTTTGGGGTGATTTTTATACAAAAGAGCCAATCCATTTCTAAAATTCAAGAATGTTTTGCGTGGATTACTGTAATTGAGTGTACCTCCGCCCACGTGATACACAGCCGAATCTCCACAGGCAACTATCTGATAACCAGCGTTTTTTAGTCTCCAGCAGAGGTCTATTTCTTCCATGTGGGCAAAAAAATCATCGTCGAGGCCACCCATCGCATGATACAAATCGGCTTGAACCATCATACAAGCCCCACAAGCCCAAAAAACCTCTTGGGTGTTGTTATATTGACCATGGTCTGGCTCTATTTCTTGAAAAATTCGCCCTCTACAAAACGGATAACCCAGATAGTCTATATAGCCCCCCGCCCCTCCTGCATATTCAAAATGGCTACGATTATTGTAATCAAGCATTTTGGGTTGGCAAGCAGCAATTTGAGGATTGGCTTGCATCAAGGCAAAGAGCGGGTCTAACCACTTGGGCGTAACTTCTACGTCCGAATTTAAAAGCACATAATATTGGGCTTGTACCTGTTTTAATGCCAAATTATAGCCCGAAGCAAAGCCATGATTTTCGGATAATTCAATAATTTTTACAGACGGAAACTCTAAACGCACTGCCTCCACCGAACCATCGCCAGAGGCATTGTCGGCCATGATAATCTGAGCCTTGCCCGAATGTGCCAACACTGCTGGCAAAAAGGTTTGAAGGTGTTGTTTTCCGTTATAATTTAGGATAACTACGGCAATAGAATCGTGCATGAACTTAGGAAAGAGGTTTTGCTGATTTGGCTTTATGTTAAGCTACAAAAATACTAAAACAATTGCTCGAAGCCTAGGCATGGCGGTAGTTATGCGTGATAAGCCCTTAAATCCTAACCCAATTTTACAATAACATAGAAATTTGTTCCAAAGTATTGCTTACGCAAAGGTGTTTGATGAGCTACCAACCATGAAAAAGAGTCTTAAAACTAGGGAAGGAATCTTTAGTTTTTGAACATTGGAGATTAAAACCGTAATTTTGTTAATCTTAAATCAAAGCATCAAGTACTCATTCAAAGCGTTGATTCTCTTCAAAAATCTCTCAAAAACAATATGAAAATCGCAATTATTGGCTGTGGCAATATGGGTATGGCTTTTGCCAAATCATTTATTCAGTATAATTTAGTAAAGCAAGAAAACCTTTTATTAATAGAAAAAAGCCCCGACCGTGGCCAAGCCCTTCGTCAAGAAAAATCGGGGGTGGTGGTAGATACCATCGGTGCTAAGATAGAGGACGTAGATTTGATAATTTTATCTGTAAAACCCCAAGATTTTGCCTCGGTACACCAAGAATTACGGCCTCATATTAGGCACCACCAGTTGGTATTGAGCATCATGGCAGGAATTTCTATCGGGCAAATCCAGTCATCGCTCAATCACCCTTTTGTTATCAGGGCTATGCCCAATACCCCTGCCCTTTTGGGTATGGGTATGACGGCCTTTACAGCAGCCAAGGAGGTGGATACCAGCCGTTTACGGAAAGTAGAAAACCTGATTAATGCCACTGGTAGGTCAGTTTTTTTGGAAGACGAAGCCCTACTAGATGCCGTTACGGCTTTGAGTGGCAGTGGGCCAGCCTATTTTTTTTACTTGGTAAAAGCCATGATAGAAGCAGGAAAACGCATGGGTTTTGATGATGCCCTGGCGGCGATGCTCGTAAAACAAACCATGTTGGGGTCGTTTCATTTAATACAAACGGCTGATAAAAATCTTGACGAACTGATAAAAGCCGTGGCCTCGAAGGGCGGCACTACCGAAGCCGCCCTAAAACGTTTTGAAGAAGGCCACCTTGCTGATAACCTCATTGCGGGCATTGAAGCCGCCCAAAAGCGAGCTACTGAATTGTCCAAGTAGCTTTAGGCAATTGGCTTTACGCTTTTGGCTGTAGGCTATATGCTGTATGCTGTATGCTGTATGCTGTAAAATGTAGGGCTATATGCTTGAAATACCTTTCCCGTGGGGTTGTGTAAAAGTCGAACTATTTTTAGTTTTAAAAATTTTGCCAAATTTTATTCTGAATATGTATCAAAAAATGTTATTATTCAGAATTTTAATTTGATAAAAAACAAATTTCAAAATATAATTTGGACAATTTTTGAATTTTTTTACTCCGACTTTTTACACAACCCCATCTTTGCGAAAGCAATATTCTTAGACAAATCTCTGTGTTGTGCTATATTTTGTAAAATTGCCCAGCACTCAGATAAACTGATTTTGTCAAAGTACTCAAAACCTAAAGGTTGGATATATGAATTTAACATTTTTTGTTAAGTCCTCCCTTCCTCAATGGCCAATTCCTACCGAAAACTTCGTTCGATAGTCGGCCATGCTGGTTTTAATAACCTCGTGGGCGTGTTCTCGGCCATAAACGGCATCAATCGACACCACATTGCGTTGCTCGCCAGGAATGGTTTTGTAGGTCAGAAAATAATGTTTGAGGCGTTGCAAAACAGAATCTGGAATATCGCTAATGTCTTTCCATTGGCCATAAATGGCGTCGTTTTTAAGCACGGCAATTATTTTGTCGTCGGCCTCTCCGTTGTCTATCATACAAAGCCCACCTATGGGAATGGCCTGAAGAATAAGGTCTCCGTGGGGAATGGCTTTTTCGGTCAATACCAAAATATCAAGCGGGTCGCCATCGCCTTTGGCCACTTTGCTTCCTGTTATTTTAGTGGCGAGTTCAGCAATTTGGACATCACAAAACGTTTGGGGCAGAAAACCATACAATGCAGGTACGGTGTTTGAATAAAGCTGAGGGCGATCTATTTTGAGATAACCCGTTAGCTTGTCAATCTCGTATTTCACGGTGTCGGTCGGAACAATTTCGATAAAAGCGGTTACTATATCGGGGCATTTTTCGCCAATAAAAATACCGTGCCAAGGGTGGGCTTTGAACTGTGGTGCTATGAGCATGATGGAGTTTGGTTTTTTATTTTATAATCGGTGGTTTTATCGGCATTAGTAATGAGCAATTCGCCCAAAAACCCTGCCACAAATAACTGCGTACCCAATACCAACATGGCTAAGGCTATATAAAAAAGAGGGTTGTCGGTTACGTTACGATAAGGCAAATGTTGGGTAATGAGATACACTTTTTTGCCTAGTAACCAAGTAGTTATAAAAGAACCTATCAAAAAAGACAGAAAACCCAAGCCCCCAAAAAGGTGCATGGGGCGTTTGCCAAATCGGTTTACGAATGAGATAGAGAGCAAATCGAGCAGGCCATACAAAAAGCGTTCTAGGCCAAACTTGGTACTGCCATATTTACGAGCCTGATGCTGTACAATTTTCTCGCCGATATTATCAAAACCATTCCATTTTGCTTGGGCAGGAATGTATCGGTGCATCTCGCCATATAGTTTTATGGTTTTAATTACTTGTTTTTTATAGGCTTTTAGGCCACAATTATTGTCGTGGAGATTTAGGCCCGTGAGCCTATTATTGGCCCAGTTGTATAGCTTGGTAGGCAGGGTTTTGGTGATGGGGTCGTAGCGTTTTTGTTTCCAGCCCGACACCAAATCGTAGCCATCGTCCATAATCATTCGGTATAATTCAGGAATTTCGTCTGGGCTATCTTGCAGGTCGGCGTCCATCGTAATTACTACATCGCCTTGTGCTTTTTCAAAACCAACGTGCAAAGCTGCGGATTTGCCATAATTTCTACTAAAAGTAATGCCTTTGATACACGGGTTTTTGGCCGAAAGTGCTTCTATTACCGCCCAAGAGCGGTCTTTCGAGCCATCGTCTATCATAATTACTTCGTAAGCAAAACCCTCTGCGGCCATAACTCGCTCTATCCAAGCCAATAATTCGGTCAGGGATTCTTCTTCGTTAAACAAAGGAACAACAACAGAAATGTCTATTTTGGGGGAGTTTATCATAAAATCAATGTATAGATGATTCGATTTTGGGGAGTATGAAATCTGCATTAATAATCAATCTCAATAATTTGAGAGCCTTTGGAGGAAGGATTCTAACTTGTGCATCAATGATAACATTCGTATTTATTAAATATCTCTGTTCCATTCTTTTCGGCTTTGAATTACATAATCTTGTATTTTTTGTCCTTCTTCCTAACCAAGTGTTCCAAAATAATCAGAAGGCTTTTTAAAAGAGTTTCTATTTTTTCTAAGTACTTGAATAAAATTAGTTTGCACTTTTAATGTCGTAATTATTTGTATATCAATCATATAGCTTACTGCTTACAGCTACTTGGAATTTTGAAGTCTTCCTATTTTGAAGTAATAAGTTGCCATTCTTTAATAGGAATAATAACTGCTGTATGCGTGCCGTTTGTATCTGAAATATATCGTAAATTCATTTCTGAAATACAGTTTAATTTTTTTATTAAAAACCAAGTGTTCGTATTGAGCGATTCAACACTCAAAATTACTCAAATAGCTTCATTCTTTCTTATTTTGGTTTGAAGGTTTCAGACATTTTATCATCTTTGTAGCATTATCCTTCATTTATCACAATCCAAAATCATGTACGGAACCGACATTCAGGAGTTTATTAAACTGGCATTGCAAGAAGACGTTGGCGACGGCGACCACACCTCGCTTGCAACCATTCCCGCCCAAGCCCAAGGCAAGGCCAAGCTATTGGTCAAAGAAAAAGGCATGGTAGCGGGCGTGGCCTTGGCCGAGATGATTTGTAAGGCCGTTGATGCCGAACTTATCGTTGAAGTTTTTATTGAAGACAGTACTTTTATAGAAGTAGGCGACATTGTGCTTACCGTAGCGGGGCGGTCGCAGTCTATCCTCAAAGCCGAACGACTTTTACTCAACTGTATGCAACGCATGAGCGGCATTGCCACTTATACTAACAAGTTGGTTAATTTACTCAATG
>JAYWHL010000015.1:0-15153 GCA_043777715.1 Cytophagaceae bacterium
AAGGTTTAAAATCGCAAGCCCCAGCTACGGTCGCCAAACTTTCAGTCTGGGGCTTGCTTATTACAAAGGTATAAAGGCTTTTTAGATAAAATTGAGGTAATAATTACCTCAATTTCAATACAATAATTTGTTGTAAATTGGCGTTGAGCCACAAAAAAGAGGTAAGCCTAACATTTTTCTTGTTGGGCTTACCTCTACGTATTTTAAAGCTGTTTTTAGTGGTTCTTCTGAACTTTATATCTTTTGTTATTTCAAGATTTATAAATCAATATTTTATCTTTGTCGATTAGGGGCAAAATATGTTTAGAAACACTTTTTGAAGTTATTAAATCAATATCAATTAAAAGTAACTCCTTTAAATCTTCTAGCATTTCCCCAAACTGAAACCTTCCGATGGGTTTTTTGGGGTTCATATCAAGCAAAATGTCAATATCACTTTCGGGATTTTCTTCATTTCGAGCATAAGAACCAAAAATATAAACTTTTTTTACAGCGGGTTTTTCCTTGAAATAAGCAATAATCTTTTTAGTGATGGTAATGTTCATTTTTTTGGTGTAAGGAAAGATTGACTTTTGAACAACAAAATATTCTGTAATGATAACATTTTATCTTTTGTAAAAAAAAATGCCACTGTCTTTTCTTAAAGTCAGTGGCATTTTTTTGTTTTTACCTACAAGTTGGACTTTACACTCAGCCAATGTTGATAAAAAGCACAAATTTGTTTTTTTTGGACTCGGACAAACTTCGTCAAACATTTCTGCCCTTTCAAATTCAATTTATCGCCTATTCTGTTGCGATAATTGTAATGAGATTTAGGTGTTACACACATTTCTTCGGCAATCTCATCACTAGTTTTCAATAAAGCTAAACCATGAATTGTTTCTAGTTCACGGTTAGTTAATACTAATAACTGACTTTCAACACTTCCAAGGGTTTTACCACTAAAAAAGTGTTTAATTTTTTTTGATGCTTGGCACATAATTTATGAATTGATTAAAAATTAAAAATTTTAATAAATTTAAAGGTATGTGACTAGGGAGCTTGATGGTAATATTAAACTAAACGAAATGAATATCCAAAGATTGTATTGTTTTTTTCTGTGATTTATTTGAAGGGGGGGGGGTAATATATTGATAGTCAGATGATTATAATTTATTTTTCATCTCCGTCCAAAAACTCCCTTGTAACTTTCGTCCAAATTTTATAACCCTCGGCGTTGAGATGCAGTTTGTCGCCAACCAAATTTGCCCCGTTTGGCCTTCCTGTTGAGTCTAAAAGGGCTTGGTAAGCATCAATGAAATAAGCCCTTTTTTTATGTTTTTTGGCATATTTCTTAAAAAGTTCGTTTAGTTTTTGTTGGTCGGGCATGGTGTTTTCTCGGGCTAGGCTTGGCCGTAAAGAATAAATGGCCACTTTAGTGTTCGGGCATTTTTTCTTCACTAATTTCATAAACGAAAGGTAATCTTTATAGATAGTTTCAACACTTTTTTTACTCGAACTGAGGTCGTTATCGCCTTCATAAAACAAAATCAATTTAGGCTGATAGGGTACAACCATTCTATCAAAAAAGTAAATGGCATCAGAGAGTTGCGAACCTCCAAAACCCCGATTAATGGTGGGGTAACCTGCTAAATCTTTTTCAGAAGTTACCCAAAATCGCATGGTAGAACTGCCATACAGCAGTATTTGTCCTTGGGCTGGAAAACTCAAAGAATCCTTTTTTTCAAAAGCCCTGATTTCGTTTTCAAAAACATTAACTTGTTGAGCATTAGATATTAAGGCACAAAAATTAAATAAAATAAACATCTTAATTTTCTTCATCATTGTAATTGTTTAAGTACTTGATCGAGATTAACTTATATTATTTTGAAAATAACGCATTGAAAAATAAGACAATAGTAAACAGCTAATTGCCCTTAACCACTTTGCGATAATTATTTGATTTAGAGCTAAGCCTTCAATATTAAAAAAAATCCTGTTTTCCTAGGCAATCCTTAAATCCTGTTCTGCACTGTATCTACCATTCAATTTTCCCTTTTCCCTTGGCTGCTAAATAATTATTGGCCTGACTAAAATGCCTACACCCAAACCAACCGCCCTGATTGGCAGCCATGGGCGAGGGGTGGCGGGCTTTCAAAACAAAATGTTTGGAGTTGTCAATAAGTAGTGCCTTTTTTTGTGCAAAACTCCCCCAAAGCATAAAAACAACGTGATTGGTGTTTTCGGAAATTAATCGGATAACGGTATCTGTAAACGTTTCCCAGCCTTTGCCCTGATGCGACCCTGCTTCGTTGGCCCTAACCGTCAGGGTTGAGTTTAATAAAAATACCCCTTGATATGCCCAATGTTCTAAGTTTCCAGCGTTTGGATAGGGTAAGTGGAGGTCGGTTTCAATTTCTTTAAAGATATTTCGTAGCGACGGCGGAATCATCACGCCATCGTTTACCGAAAAACTTAACCCGTTGGCTTGCCCCGCCCCGTGATAGGGGTCTTGCCCTAAAATAACGACTTTTAGGTTATCCAAACTACAATAATCGAAGGCGGCAAACAATTGTTTGGCAGGAGGATATACTTTTTTGGTCTGATATTCAGTTTTTACAAAAGAGACTAAATCCTCGAAATAAGGTTTATCAAATTCGTTTTGTAGCAAGGGTTGCCAAGATTCATTTATTTTTACTTTCATATTTTAAGATTTAAGAACCATTGACCAGTTTCTGTTGTTGAAATCATTAATAAATATCCTAAATTTAGGGTCAAATACAAACAAAATTATTCAAAATATTTATGGCCACAGCCACCACACAAGGTCTAAAAGTGAGTGTAGTTGCACAATACCAACCCCAGTATTCTAACCCTTTGGCAGCACATTATGTTTTTGCTTATCGTGTCCGAATCGAAAACAGTAGCGAGTTTT
Organism: Cytophagaceae bacterium; assembly: GCA_043777715.1. Lineage (GTDB taxonomy): Bacteria > Bacteroidota > Bacteroidia > Cytophagales > Spirosomataceae > JAYWHL01. Next base: position 2,915 of record JAYWHL010000015.1, read on the forward strand.
CGGTTCAATTATTGCGGAGGCATTGGCACATTTTTGATAGTAACGGCCATAAACACGAAGTGGAAGGGGAGGGTGTGGTGGGAAACCAGCCCATTTTAGAACCCAACGATGTTCACGAATATACCTCTGGAACAAGTTTTAGAACCACCATTGGCAAAATGAATGGTACGTATTTGATGGAACGAATTGTAGATGGCAAACAATTTGACATCTCAATTCCCGAATTTGTAATGATTGCCCCTTTTCAACTCAATTAATGATACGTTCTTATCTAAAGTATCTGTTCAAAGCTCAAAACGAACACGCAATTCATAGCCCTTTTGTATTTGATTTTTATGTTAATGTACTTAAAAATCAAGAAAACAAAGTTGAACCAAGTACTGAATTTATAGAAAGTACTCGTTCAACACTTCTTTCTTCAAAACAAAACATAAATGTTTTAGACCATGGGGCAGGGTCGAGAATTAATAAAAGTAATACTAGAAAAGTTGCGGATGTTGCCAAAAATGCTCAAAAGCCAAAGCAAATTGCTCAAAAATTGTTCAGGATTGTTAAGTTCCTGCAACCAAAAACCATCATTGATTTGGGTACTTCGTTGGGGCTAACCACCATGTATTTTGCAAAGGCCGCTCCAAATGCAAAAATTTATAGCTTTGAGGGTTGTCCCCAAACGTTAAAAATGGCACAAAAGCATTTTGATGAAGCTAAAATCGAAAACGTAGAAACTGTTTTGGGAAATATTGACGAAAGCCTTGGAATGCAATTACAGAAAGTTTCTCAAATAGATTTTGCCTTTTTTGATGCTAATCATCGGTATGCTCCCACTGTAAATTATTTTGAACAATGTTTGGCAAAAAGTAACGAAAAATCAGTTTTTGTGTTCGACGATATTCATTGGTCTGCCGAAATGGAACAGGCGTGGGAATATATCAAAAGCCACCCTAAAGTATTGATAACCATCGATTTATTTTATATTGGCATTGTTTTTTTTAGAAAAAATCAACCTAAACAACATTTTATTTTAAGATAATTTTAAATAGATTTAATACCTCAAAAATGGAAGTAAACCTTAAAAGAATAGACGGAGATTTTCACTTCGAAGCCCTCGGAGCGGCAGGCGTACCCGTACAAATTGATGCAAATCCAGAAATTGGAGGACATAATGCTGGAGCAAGACCCATGGAATTGCTATTGATGGGCTTGGGCGGTTGTACGGCCATTGACGTAATTTTGATTATGAAAAAACAAAAGCAAATAATCAATAATTTTGAAATAAAAGTAAATGGCCAACGCACCAAGATAGAAGGAACAGAAATGTCGCCTTTTACGGCTATAAATATTCATTTTGTTTTTACAGGCCAAAATTTAGATGCCACAAAAATTGATAGGGCTATAAAATTATCAATGGAAAAATATTGTAGTGCAACTGCCCAATTTAACCCTTTGGCCAACATTACGCACAGTTTAGAAATTTTGAAAGCTGAATAATTTTGGCATTAAAATTGCGTTTCATACTATTAATTCTTAAATTCATTACATATTCAAACAAAAATTAAAAAAATCATGAAAAAAACAATTTTAGCCCTTGCCCTTTTTGTATTTGCTGGTTCTGCTTTTGCCCAAGATGGCGACAAAAAAGCCTCGTGTTGCAAAGATAAGTCACCATCTTGTTGCAAAGAAAAAACAGCAGCTTGCACCACAACCACTGATAGCAAAGCTGCCAAAGCTGATACAAAAGTTGATGCTAAAAAAACAAGTACTAAGAAAAGTGCTTAATTAGGCTTCTCAAATAAAAAAGGCTTCTTTTCAACCGAAAGAAGCCTTTTTTTATGAATTTTGTAAAATAGTTAAGCCTTGTTGCAGCAAAGTTTCTTGGGGCAAGTTTGCATCTAACCAATTGATAACCAAACCATTTCGTTCCATTTTTCTACAAAAAGTCATTTGTCTTTTTGCGAATTGATGAATCCCAATTTCTAGTTTATCAATCATCTCTTGTTTGCTCAAAAGCCCTGTCAAATATTGAGTAATAAACTTATACTCCAAGCCATAAAAAATGAGTTTTTCAGCAGGAATCCCAACTTTTAATAAATTTTCTACTTCTTCAATCATACCAGTGTCTATTCTTTTGAATAGCCTTTCTGATATTTTTTTTCTTCTTAAATTTATTTCAAGACTTAAACCTATCACAATCGGTTTTACTATTTTTTCAGAATGAATTTGATAATCATTTTTTGATAAATAATCCGAAATTTCAATGGCTCTAATCAACCTTTTTTTGGTAGAAACATCAGCCAAAGTAGAATAAGGCGTGGTAAATTGTTTGAATATTTTTGTTAAATCTTCAATCTCTTTTTCAATAAGGCTTTCCCTGAGCGGTTGGTTGATGGGAATACCCGAAAATTGATAATTATTCAAAACTGCATCAAGATACAAACCCGACCCACCACATAAGATTGGAATTTTACCAGCTACTAACACCGAAGAAAATGCTGATTGGAAATCTTCTTGAAATCGAAAAAGATGATAATCCCCGCCTGCATCAACAATGTCTATCAAATGGTAGGGGATACGTTTATCATTTAGTAGATATTCGTCCAAATCTTTGCCCGTTCCCAAGTCCATACCTCGATACACTTGTCGAGAATCAATACTTAAAATTTCGGTGTTTAGTTTTTCGGCAATTTTGACAGCCAAGGCAGTTTTGCCCGAGGCCGTTGGGCCAAGTATTACAATTGCGTTATATTTTGGCGAAAGTTCGATGATTCGTTTTTTGGAAGGTTTGAAATCAGAAAATTGGATTGTAACTTTGTACTTCATCTAAAAGCTACAAAACATGACCTTACTAAATATTCCATTGCCAGCTTGGGTACCCATTTTCTTTTTCGTTGCATTAATCGGTGGCTCGTTTGCCATTGGTGCTTGGTTGCAAAAAGGCGAAAAAGAATAAGTTGCTTAAAGCAAAGATTCGTCGGCAAAGCTAAAATAGCTTGTATCGGTAAAAATAAGGTGGTCGAGTATTGGAATATCCATTACTCGGCCACCTTCTTTTATTTTTTTAGTTAATTCTATGTCTGCTTGGCTTGGCTTCAAGTTCCCAGAGGGGTGGTTATGAGCCAAGATAATGCCACTTGCCAGATGTTCTATGGCACTTTTGAATATTATTTTAGGGTCTGCCACTGTTCCAGCCACTCCTCCCGCACTTATTTGTACTGATTTTATTACCTGATTGGCTCGGTTTAATAAAATTATCCAAAATTCTTCATGCAACAAGTCCAGCATCATTGGTTTCAAAACCTGAAAAGCATCATTTGAACTTGTAATGAGTGCTTTTTTGGGTACATCGGCTTCTTTTCTTCGTCTGCCCAGTTCCAGTGCTGCTACGATGGTTATGGCACGGGCTTCGCCTATACCTTTGAATTTTGATAAGTCTTTTACCGATAGTTTGCTTAATTGATGTAAATCGTTAGAAACATTTCTAAGGATTTCCTTTCCAATATCCACGGCTGTTAAATGTTGCACGCCCGAATTTATCAATATTCCCAATAATTCTGCATCAGACAAAGCGGCCTTGCCTTTGAGCATCATTTTTTCTCGGGGGCGGTCTTCTTCTGCCCAAGATTTTATTCCTAAAACACTAGATTCTACATTTTGCATAAACTCTTTAAGGGCAATTATTTAAGTTTGAGTGGCTTTTGGCAATTAGCTATTGGCCTTTTCCTTGGTTGGTGACTCACCAACCACCTTTGCGAAAGCAATATTCTTGGACAAATCTCTGTGTTATGTAATACTTTATAAAATTGTCGATTACTCAGAACTACTTATATGTGCAGGTTGAGTTGTAAAAATCTGAAATGTAAAACATTCTCCAATTGGTATATTCAAAAAAAGCCCACACCTTGCGGAATGGGCTTTTTTTAGAGTTTACGAAATTAAGCAGCTATTTTATTAACCAATTTAGCCAATCTTGACTTATTGTTAGATGCTTTATTTTTGTGAATGATGTTCTTTTTAGCCAAACGGTCTAAAAAAGAAGCTACGGTTTTGTAAAGAGATGCGGCCTCGGCCTTGTCTTCTGTGTTACGAAGTCTCTTAATCAACGTTCTAGTTGTTTTGTGCTGATAGCGGTTTCTTAGTCGCTTGGCTTCGTTAGAACGGATACGCTTTAATGATGATTTGTGATTTGCCATTTGTTATTTCTCGAATAAACGTTGGTTGCTAGTTTTTGAGAATGCAAATTTAGTGTTTTAATTAGAATTGAGCAAATATCCTGTCGATATTTTGTAAATTAAAACCTATCTTGAAACATATTCTATTCTAAAATTGATGATTTAATGAAATATGCTCACAAATTATTTTTAATATCTTCTCTTGCTTTTGTTTTTATCGTACCCATAAAACTTGAAGCATGGGGATTTTTTGCACATCAGCGTATCAACAAAATGGCCATTTTTATTTTACCAGCCGAAATGATGCCTTTTTATAAACGACATCTTAAATATTTGATGGAAAATTCGGTAAAGCCCGATATGCGGCGGGGTGTAGTACCCAACGAAGCTCCCAGGCATTTTATAGACCAAGAGGTTTATGAAAAAGATAGTGCTTTGTTTAAAATGCCACATTTTTGGAAAGATGCCCTTGCTAAATATACAGAGGATACTTTGATGAAACACGGCATGGTTCCTTACCAAATTTCACTAATGAAGTTTGAACTAGTACAGGCTTTTAAAGAAAATGATGCCAGAAAGATACTCAAAATTAGTGCCGAAATTGGTCATTATATCGCTGATGCCAACGTTCCACTGCACACCACCAAAAATTATAATGGCCAACTAACCAACCAAATGGGGGTGCATGGTTTGTGGGAATCGAGGTTGCCAGAATTGTATGCAAACAATTATGATTTTTTTGTTGGACAAGCCCAAGTTATTGAAAACACGAACAAGCGAATTTGGCAAAATCTTAGAAATGCGAATAGCTTGGTTGATTCGGTCTTGATTTTTGAAAAATTAGCAACCGAAAGAATTACTGAAAACAAAAAATATGTAATAGAAGACCACAACGGAATTCCCCAAAAAACGTATTCAAGAGCCTATTCGCAAGCCTATCATAAGATGCTAAATAGCCAAGTTGAAAGACAAATGAGGGCTTCGGTAAAGATGATTGGAGACGTTTGGTTTACGTGTTGGGTAGAGGCAGGACAGCCCGATTTGAATAAAATCATCAATTTTGAGCTATCAGATTTTCAAAAAAAAGAAGATGAAAAAGAAGAAAAAACGTGGTTGCAAAAATTGTTTGGGGTAAGGGAGGAATGATGATTTTTCTTTGTCTAAAATGATATGAAACGAAAAAATCTCTTGCTTTAACAAGAGATTTTTTCGTAAACAACTAATAATCAATTTCTTGATATTGGTAACCAATTTAACAGAATCTAATCAATCGTTCTGAAAATTCTGTTCCAACGGATAAAATTATACCAATGGTCATAATTAGACTCGATAGAAAGCCATACAAAAACGGCTTTGCCTACAATATGGTCTTTGGGTACAAAGCCCCAAAAACGAGAATCTTCTGAATTATGGCGGTTGTCGCCCATCATAAAATAATAATCTTGTTTGAAAGTATAAAGCGAAATGGCTTTACCTTCAATGCTTATGCCATCGGGGTTTACCACTACGTTTTTATTATCTTCATATTTTTCTATTACCTGACCATATTTTGCAATATTTTCTTTTGTTAATTGTATGGTTTCGCCTTCTTTTGGGATTTTCAAAGGCCCAAAATTATCTACATTCCAGTCAAACATCTCAGACTGAGGATATATTTCTGGCATTTTGTTACCCTTGGCAATGGTGTAATCCACAACTTCCTTGCACCAAGGCATTTTCTTGAATTGCTCGATAACCGCAGGCGTTGTTCTAAGTTTAAAACCAATTTGGGTATTGGTGTTTTTGAGCGAATCGTACTGAACAGCGGGTTGCCAATTTTGTGAATACGATGCAGGACGATCGTCGTTGATGATGTCATATTTTCTAAAAAAATCATTATCAAACTGGCTTTCTGTTCTCACAAAATACTCCTGTTGCATTCTTGGGGCATTTTGTGCTGGCTTGTCGTTGATATAAACTTGTTGGTTTCGCACCTCTATCACATCTCCAGCTATCCCCACACATCTTTTGATGTAATTGGTTCGCAAATCGACTGGAAATTTGCCATAGTCGCCTGGATAATTAAAAACGACAACATCATTATTTTTTACTGAACTAAAACCTGGTAGTCTAAAAATAGGTAGTTGCACAATTTCGGAGTAAGACGGCAATTTAGTCATCCAAATATTTTGGTGTGTCAATGGAACTTGAAGCGGGGTTTTTGGCGTGCGTGTACCATAATGTACCCTGCTCACAAACAGAAAATCGCCCACCATCAAACTCGATTCCATTGAGGGCGTTGGAATGGTGTAAGGGTCAAAAATTAACCAGCGTATCAATGTTGCCGCCACTACTGCAAATAAAATACTATCCCACCATTCTCGTATGGCTGATTTAGGTTTCTCTTGTTTTGTTTCTGAATTATTTGATTGGTCTGTTGTCATTTTAAACTGAGGAATATTTATTTTTAGATGTATAATTTAATTGTTGTGTAATCGGGGAAACAGATTTTTATCCTAGCATTTCGTTCATGCCAAAAATGCCTTTTTTACCTTGCAACCACTCTGCCGAAACTACCGCCCCCAATGCAAAACCTTCTCGGCTATGGGCTGTATGAGAAATTTCGATGGTATCTACATTAGAAATATACTTTACTTGATGTGTTCCTGGCACAGTTCCTTCTCTGATAGACCAAATTGGAACTTGGTTTTGGCTAGGGATTATATTGTTCACAAAACTAACTTTTGTATCGCAGTTTTCGATAATTCCTTCGGCCAGCGTTATGGCCGTTCCGCTTGGGGCGTCTTTTTTTTCGGTATGATGAATCTCAATTGTGTTTACTTCGTATTGGCCAAAAGGGTTCATTAGCTTTGCCAATTGTTGATTCAACTTAAAAAACAAATTTACGCCAATACTGTAATTTGAGGCGTAAAAAAATGCTGCACCGTTTTGTTGGCATAATGTTTCGATTTCATGCCTATTGGCCAGCCAGCCCGTTGTACCACAAACTACCGAAAGGCCATTTTTCATACAAATACTTAAATTTTTGTAGGCGGCGTCAGGGTGTGAAAACTCAATGACTACTTCAACATCGTCGGGAGAAAGTGTTTCAAGGTCGGAGGCGTTGGCAATATCTATGATTTTTACAATTTGATGTCCTCTTTCTTTCGCAATTTTTTCGATGGTCTTTCCCATTTTGCCATATCCTAACAATGCAATTTTCATAAATTAAAATGTAAAAGTAAGTTTCATTCCTTGTGCCGCCCCAAACATGGGTCCTTGAATAACCGTTGGGGATAGTTTGATAGAAATATCTTCGTCAGTGTCAAACGTTCTGAGGTGTGCCGTTACGTTAGCTTCTATGATTTGGAATGCCCAAATGCCAATAATCGAAAAATAGGATAAATCTCTATTTCTCCGATAACCGTCTTTTATGATTCTTAGTCTATCCACGTTATAGGTTCGGCCATCTACAACTTGATCTTTATTAGAACTAGAGGCTTCGAGATAGGCATTTACGAATTTTCGATAGGCTTGTCCATTAACTGAAATATTATAACCAGCAAAGGCAAAACCTCCATAAATAAGCGGTGGTGCCCAGTACTGTTTTAGTTCAAAATGACCCCAGCCAGGCAAAATCACACAATGTCTTGAGATGATTCTTGGGTCTAAAACCTTTACTTTTTTTGATCTTAAATTTGAATCTAATTTTGCAATGTTAATCTCTTTTTTTAGGCTATCGGTTAAAGTTTGGGCATTGCAACGACCATTATTCAAGAATAAAACTACAAAAAGGAGGCAAAAAGAATACAAAAATGTTTCTTTTGCCTCCTTTTTGCTTATAAAACTTGATGAACGGTCGGTCAAATTTAGTATTTTCGCTTGTTTCATGTGTTTTTTCTTCTTCAAACGAAAAAGCTAAAATTTCATTGCTTCAAGAATTTTGTTGAGTTCTTCTTCGTTGGTAAACGGAATTTTAATTTCTCCTTTATTGGTATCATCGGCTTTTACGAAAACTTTTGTACCAAATAGCGACGATAACTTAAACTGAAGTGTCCGATATTCTTGTTTAATGGCATTTGGTTTTCTGACCAAACTTGGGGTCGTAATTTCGTTTTTGAGGTCTTGTACTGCCTCTTCTACTTTTCTAACCGACCAGCCTTCGTCTATCGTTTTGGTAAAAATCCTTAATTGGGCGTTGGCATCGTCAATATTTATCAAGGCTCTTGCGTGTCCCATTGATATTTTATTGTCCCGCAATGCTGCCTGAATCACAGGGGGAAGTTTTAGTAAACGAATATAATTATTAACTGTAGTTCTGTTTTTGCCTACTCTTTCGCCTAGTTCTTCTTGTTTTAGATTACATTCCGATATTAACCTTTGGTAACTCAAGGCAATTTCGATGGCATTGAGGTTTTCTCGTTGAATATTTTCAATAAGGGCCATTTCCAACATTTGCTGGTCGTCGGCGGTGCGAACATACGCTGGAATGGCCGTAAGTCCTGCAATTTTAGATGCTTGCAAACGCCTTTCGCCCGAAATCAATTGAAAACGGTCTTTATCTATTTTCCGAACGGTAATTGGCTGAATAATCCCCTGTACTCTGATTGAATCGGCCAGTTCTTGGAGTGCTTCTTCATCAAAATAGCTACGAGGCTGGAATGGATTGGTGTCAATTAACTCAACATTAATCTCATTCATCGAGCTAATTACTTCCAAAATCGGCTTTGCTTCGGGTTTTGGTGTTTCTGCAATTTGGTTATTTACACTATCAGAATCTGACAACAAGGCACCAAGACCTCTACCCAAACCCGTTCTTTTTTTATTGGTAAGTTCCATATCTTTGTTTGCAAGGCATAACGAGAAGGTGTAGCCTTTTGATTTTTTATCGAGTTATTAAACCATTTTTTGCTAAAACTTCACGGGCAAGATTTAGATAACTTATTGCTCCTTTGCTTTCGGCATCATGGGCTAGGGCTGGCACACCAAAACTTGGCGATTCGCTCAATCTGATATTTCGTGGAATGATGGTATTAAAAACCATATTCTGAAAATGCGTTGTTACCTCGGCCACCACTTGGTTCGAGAGCCTCACTCTCAAATCGTACATAGTTAATAAAATGCCCTCAATTGCCAAGTTGGTATTCAAACGACTTTGAATAATTTTGATGGTATTGAGCAATTTGCCCAAACCTTCCAAGGCAAAATATTCGCATTGTACGGGGATAATCACAGAGTCGGAAGCTACCAACGAGTTGATGGTAATAAGACCCAAAGAAGGCGAACAATCGATGATAATAAAATCATATTCTTTAACCAAATCGGCCAAAGATTCTTTCATTTTGCCTTCTCTGTTTTTAAGATTTATCATTTCTATTTCGGCACCAACCAAATCTATATGAGAGGGTATCAGGTGGAGGTTATCAATATCGGTTTCGATAATAATATCTCTTGGCTGAATCCCATCTACCATACATTCATAGATAGAATTTTCTATTTCTTTTGGGTTATACCCTAGTCCCGACGTTGAGTTTGCCTGTGGGTCGGCATCAACAATCAGCGTTTTATACTCTAGGGCAGCCAACGAGGCCGCTAGATTAATGGTGGTAGTGGTTTTACCTACCCCGCCTTTCTGATTTGCAATGGCTATTACCTTGCCCATACATTTTGGTAAAGTTTAAGGAAAGTCAAATATCTACTTTTGCTGTGAAAATAACAAATCTTTATGTTTCACGGAACTATGAAAATCATAGATTTTATTGATAAATGTCCTCACTGCCAAGCACAAAGCCCATAAATTGCCTGTTAAATTATTATTAATATATTTTTGATTATGGTTTCGAGAATGAGATTTTTTAGAAATAACTTCAATTTGTCTCAAAACCTTGCTAGTTTTACTTACAATCAAATCCCCAAAAATTTTAAACAAAATACAATGCCTTTAGATTTCGTAAAATTCAGTTGGATAAATTTATTAGATATATTCATGGTATCCTACCTGATTTATATGGTTTATCATCTTATCAAAGGGAGTATCGCCAGTAAGGTTTTTTTAGGTTATTTGCTGGTTTATGTATGCTATTTGGTTTTCAAGGCGGTGGGTTTAGAGTTACTTTCCAAAATTTTAGGCCAGTTTATGAACGTTGGAGTTTTGGCTTTGTTGATAATTTTTCAGCCCGAAATCAGACGATTTTTGTTGATGGTGGGCCGTACTACCAATATCCAAGATAATCGATTAATTAAAAGGTTTTTTCCTGATAAAACCCTTTACGAAAAACCCGAAATTATTGATGAAATAGTAGAAGCATCTAAAACGATGGCCTCGCTACAAACGGGAGCATTAATCGTGATTCAGAGAGAAGACGAACTAAAACGTTATATAGATTCGGGCGATATGGTCGATTCTATTGTTTCTAAACGAATGCTTACGAATATTTTTTTCAAGAATAGCCCCCTGCACGATGGGGCGGTGGTTATCCACGAAGGCCGAATCAAGGCCGCCCGTTGTATGTTGCCAGTTTCTGAAAATCTGAATATTTCGCCCTCATTAGGTTTTAGGCATCGGGCAGCCATTGGTATCAGCGAACATACCGATGCTGTGGTTGTGGTGGTATCGGAAGAAAAAGGCGAAATATCTTTGGTTTATACAGGTGGAATGTTCAGAAACTTGACTATTGAAGACCTAAAAGCTAAACTAATGAGCTACATGACTGAAAAATAGAAGATTTTTATTCGATTTTCTGCTTGTCTTGAAAAATACGTTTTTATTTTAGGGCTAAAACTTGATTACAATCGGCTAATAATTTAATCCTTTTATCAATGAAAAATTACTTTGTATTGTTGTTTATTTTTAGTTTGGGTACTACCATTGCCCAAAAACCGAATCAGAAAACCTATTGCAATCCAATGGATATTGGTTATCGATATAATTTTGAACAACTCAACGAAAAAATATCATATCGCTCTGGTGCTGACCCAGTTATCGTAAATCACAAAAACGAATACTATCTTTTTGTAACGATTTCGGGCGGTTGGTGGCACTCAAAAGACCTCGTAAATTGGAACTATATTGTGCCAGACAAATGGCCAATGGAAGATATGTGTGCCCCTGCGGCGATGTCGGTAAGGGATACGCTTTATCTGTTTCAATCTACTTTTGAGCAACGTCCCATTTTTTATTCGACCGAACCCCAAAAAGGAAAACTCAAATTTTTGAATCGATGGATGCCTCGGTTGCCCAAAGATATTGGCCCTTGGGACCCCGCCCTTTTTCATGACGACGATACCGACCGTTGGTTTATGTATTGGGGGTCTAGCAATGTATATCCTATTTTTGGGGCTGAGCTAGATAAATCAAAAAACTTGGCTTATAAAGACACCTACAAGCCTATGTTTTGGTTAGACCAATACCAACATGGTTGGGAGCGGTTTGGGTTAAATCATTCCGACCCTTTTAAGCCCTTTACAGAAGGTGCATGGATGACCAAACACAAAGGCAAGTATTACCTACAATATGGGGCACCAGGTACAGAATATAACGTATATGCCAACGGAACGTATGTAGCCGACGACCCCCTTGGCCCATTCTCGTATCCGCCTTATAATCCTGTTTCTTATAAACCTGGAGGCTATATGAATGGGGCAGGTCATGGCAATACTTTTAAAGATAATTACGGAAACTATTGGAATACAGGCACGCCGTGGATAGCCATAAATTGGCCAATGGAGCGTAGAATAGCGATGTTTCCTGCGGGTTTTGACAAAGACGGTCAAATGTTTTCTAATACTAGATTTGGCGATTTTCCACAAAATTTACCCCAAAAACAGTGGCAAGACCGCAACGAATTATTTGCTGGACAAATGTTATTATCTTATAAAAAACAAGTTTTTGCTACCTCTACTTTGGATACTATGAATGCAAGCAAAGTAACGGACGAAAACCCAAGGACTTTTTGGGTTGCCAAACAAAACAAAGTAGGAGAGGGGCTGGTAATAGACTTGGGTTCGGTGCAAGACGTGGCCTCGGTGCAGGTAAATTATGTGGATTATAAATCAAATATCTTCGATTCTGATAGTACGGTTTATACACAATTC
>JAYWHL010000016.1:0-5352 GCA_043777715.1 Cytophagaceae bacterium
TTAGGAAATTCCTGTCCCCAAAACAAATAAGCATAGATAAGCGTAGGAATCAAAATCAACCAGATTTGTGCTTGCCAACCCATGTTCATATCAGTCATAAATTTCGACAATAAACTACCCACCACGATACCCCCAGGAAACCACATGTGGAAACGATTCAACATCTTGCTCATTTGGCTGCCCTGATAAGCATCGGCTATCATAGGATTACAGGCGGCTTCGGTACAGCCATTGCCTATGCCTATCAAAAATGTAGAAACCAAAAGCCCCGTGTAACCACCCAAAAGGCCAGGATACAGGGTAAGCAAGATACCTGCCGCATGACAAACAAAGGCTACTTGCATGATATTTTTTGGGCCAAAGGTGTGATAAACCAAGCCGCCGATAATCATGGCAATAGGAAAACCCAAAAACCACATGGAATTGATAAAGCCCAGTTGCTCGGCAGTAAGATTAAAGTCTGTGGCCAGTTGGGGTAAAATGCCCGCACGAATACTAAACGAAAATGCCGTTGTGATGAGGGCAAAGCATGATGCCAAAAATAGACGATTGCTATTAACTGTTTGATTCATAGTGTGTTAGAGGTTTTTTAGTGAAAAATGTTACGTTTTCTTTAAATTGTTTAAGTTTGACTTGAAAAAATTCTATCAAAAAAACAAAAAGATTTTCAGAATGTCCATACATATTTGTAAAAAGAAATTAGTTTTGAAAAAATAATTCATTTTTCAAGAAACAAAAAGCCTTTAAAAGCCCTCCCAACGGGGGAGGGTTGGGTGGGTCTTTATCGGGGAGAGTTTGGCCAAAGCCTTTAAAAGCCCTCCCAACGGAGCAGGGTTGGGTGGGGCTTTATCGGAGAGAGTTTGGCCAAAGCCTTTAAAAGCCCTCCCAACGGGGGAGGGTTGGGTGGGGCTTTATCGGGGCAGGGTTGGGTGGGGCTAAAATTTAATCGAAAACAAATAAAAATAAACTTAGAAAAAATGGCAAGAAAATTAAGAATGGGCATGATAGGCGGAGGTTATGACGCCTTTATTGGGGCAGTACATCGCCGAGGAGCAATGCTTGATGGCGAGATAGAATTGGTATGCGGGGCGTTTTCGTCTGATGCGGAGAAGTCTAAAAAAACGGGCGAAATGCTTTACCTCCCCGCCAACCGAGTGTATGGCTCTTATCAAGAAATGATAACAACCGAAAAAACCTTGCCCCCCGACCAACGCATGGATTTTGTGAGTATCGTTACGCCCAATTTTGCTCATTTTGCTCCTGCAAAAATGGCCTTAGAAAACGGCTTTCACGTGGTGTGCGATAAGCCCGCCACTTTTGATATGCCCCAAGCCAAGGCACTCAAAGAGGTAATAGAAAAATCGGGACTTATTTACTGCCTTACCCATAATTATACGGGTTATCCGATGGTAAAACAGGCTCGGCAGATGATAAAAGATGGCCTCATCGGAGACGTGCGAAAAGTGATTGTGGAATATCCCCAAGGTTGGTTGTATGAATTGCTAGAAGCCACTGGCCAAAAACAGGCAGGTTGGCGAACCGACCCCGCCAAAAGCGGTGCAGCAGGGGGCATTGGCGACATTGGCACCCACGCCGAAAACCTAGCCGAATATATTACAGGGCTGCATATTACAGAACTTTGTGCCGATTTGACCATCTTTGTAGAAGGCCGCCAGCTAGACGACGACGCCAACGTTTTGCTTAGATTTAACAACGGAGCAAAAGGCGTTTTGCATAACAGCCAGATTTGTCATGGCGAAGAAAACGACCTTAATATCCGTATTTATGGATCGAAGGGCGGCCTAAAATGGAAACAACTCGACCCCAATACGCTGATACTAACCGACCAAGACAATGGCTCGCATATTTACAGAACAGGCGTTGGTAATTTGTCGGCGGCGGCGGCGGCTCATACTCGCCAACCCGCAGGACACCCAGAGGGATATATCGAAACTTTTGGGAATATTTATCGCAATTTTTCGATGGCCGTAAAAGCCCGCTGGGGCGAAAACACCGCCACCAAAGCCGAGATAGGGGGCTTGGGCCAAGAGGGCGTTTATGAAGGTATCACGGGTTATGACGCCGCCTTGTACGATTTTCCAGGCATAGACGAAGGCATCAGAGGAATGGCCTTTATTGATACCGTTATCAAATCAAATGAAAGCGATGAGAAATGGACGAAGTTTGAGGTGTAAGGTTTCTTTTCAGCACTTACTGATACCATAAGTTGAGCGACAAAGTCCAATCTTATGACATCAGTAAGTGTTTGAAAATCAGTACTAATAATTTTTTCTCATTGGTTCGGGGCTTATTTTATAAATCCCTTCATCACTTCTTCGATGGCTTTTTCTAGTTGCGGGTCTTTGTTTTCGAGACGGTCTTTGAATGTCGTTTTGATTAAAATATCTGGTTTTACGCCTTCTTTTTCCAAATTTTTGCCGTCAAGCGTGTAGCAACCCCATGCGGGTAGGCGATAAAAACTGCCGTCCACCAAGCCTTTACCCGATGTGAAAATTATCCAGCGATAGGTTTCGTTGCCTATGATTTTCCCCAGTTTCAACTCCTTGAAGCCCTGTGCCGTCATTTCGGCATCGCTCAACGACTGTTCGTTTATCAACAATACAATCGGCTTGGCGGCTGGTGTAAAATTGGGTTGTACCGTAAAAGCCCCTTCTCTGTATTTCCATTTTAGGTAGGGGCGTTGGCTCAAAAAATTAATTACGCCATCATGCACATTGCCGCCTGTGTTGTAGCGTAAATCCAAAATTAAGCCTTCTCTTTGATAGGCTTCGGTGTTCATTTCGGTCAAAAATTTGTTCAATTCGCCCGTTCCCATGTTTTTCATATAGGCGTAGGCAATGCGTTTTTTGCCTTTTTCATCTACAATTTTTTGGTTGTTTTCAATCCACTCGTCATACAGTAATCTGCCCGAAACAGCCCCGTAGCTTTGCGGATGAATTTTTACCGTTTGCTCTTTTCCAGCCCGTCTGAAGGTCAGTTCCAACTCGGCATCAATAGACGGTTTTGAGAAATAAAAATCCCTACTTTGGCTTTCGTCTATCACTTGGTCGTTTACTTTTATTAGCACATCGCCTGGCTTTATATCTTTATCTTTTTTGTCGGCATTACTATATTTTACAACATATTTTACGGTATAGGGACTATCGTTTTCAAAGATAATGCCCGTTTCCAGCGTTCGAGAGGCATAAAATAGCTTTTCTTCATTGCCCGAAGAGTTGAACCCCGTGTGCGAAGAGTTGAGTTCGCCCAGCATATCATTTATCAACGTTCTGAAATCGGCACGGCTGTTTAAGTTGGGTAAATAGCTGGCGTATTGTTGTTGCATTTTTGACCAATCAATGCCATGAAAATCTTCGTTATAGAAATTCTCTTGCACATTTGCCCAAGTTTCATAAAACATTTGCTCAAATTCTGCTTCCAAATTCTTGCGAAAAGTATAACTGATGTCTATTTTTTCTACTTTGTTTGCGTCCAAATTAAGCGTACAAATATCGCCATTAACCAAACAATACGTCTTGCCCGACGACTCCACAATGGTTGCACTACTAGTAGCTGCTCCTTCTATTTTTTCGGTTTTGGTGTTTTCATAAGGCTCGTAGGTGGTTTTCCAAAGGCTATACGTGCCTTTGTCGTGATTTGAACTAAAAATCACAAACGTTTTTGTATCTTTTTGAGTAACGTAAAAATCATCTTGATTCCCAAAATTAGGGCTTACCAATTCCATTCGTTCCATTATATCTTCATAATCTATTGTTAATGAAGGGTTTGGTTTTATTTCTTCTTTTTTCTTGGTAGTATCTGCTTTTGGTTTTTCGGCAAATAATTCATTGTATTTATCCAATTTATAGGGTTCGTCTTCTTTGTTCAAAGCCAGTCGATACACCCTTGCATCGTTAGAACCCATCGGATAACTTGCCTTGTATCGGTCGCTGATAAAATAAAGGTATTTACCATCAGGCGAAAACATCGGGCTGGTTTCGGTAATGCCCGTGTTGGTCAAATTCTTGGTTTCGTTGGTTTTGAGGTTATGTAAAAAAATATCCTGCTCAAAGTTTCGGTGGGCCGTAAAAACCACATAATCACCATCGGGCGAAAAGTAAGGGACTGGATTTTGAAAGCCCCAAATTTCGTCTTTTACTAGCAATTTACTTTCAAAGGTTTTCAAGTCCATCAACCTAACCTCGTCTCGGCCGCTGATATAAACCCCCTTGCTGCGGTCTTTGTTGAGGGTCAAATCACGGTCGTTTTTGTTTACCTTGGTCAATTGTTTTTCGGGTGTTTTGCCATCTGCCCCCATACTAAACCAATTGGTATAGCCATTGGCGTTGGTCATGGCATAAAGTAGCGTTTTGTTATCGGCCAACCATTTGCTTTCGGTAACACGGCTACGTTCGGCGGTGTGGAGTTCTTGTACGAATTTTCCTTTTAGGTCTGATACAAATAAACGCCCTCTTGACACAAAGGCCATTTTTTTGCCGTCAGTCGATACGTCAAAGTTTTCGATATTACCTTTTACCTCAAAGTTTTGATTTTTCTCCAAAGTTTCATTCCTAAACGACCGAATCTCGACCTTTTTACTTTGCTTACTGGCAACGTCATAAATCCACAATTGATAATCTTTTTCAAAAACTATTTTCTCGCCATTGGCACTCACAAAGGGGCTTTTGATAGAGGTATTGAAACTCGTTAATTGTTTTTTCTTGGTATTTTCAAACGTGTAGAGATTATACTCGCTATTGGCTTCGTCCGAAATAAAATAGATATTCCCTTTGCGGTCAATGCTATTGTCAAAGTCTTTGCCAAGCCAATCAGTGTATTGGGTAAAGGCTTTTGTTTTTGGGTTATACGACTGAATATCAGGATTATACGCTCCTTTATATCGTTTTCTATTGGCCGATGAGCGGCTTTCCCATGTTTCATTAAAAAAGATTTCGCCAGTTGTTGGGTGTTCCACAACGCTATGAACGGTATTGAAATAATTCTCGAACAAGCGAACAGGCGTGCCTCCTTTGATACTCACTTTATAGCCCGAATTACGGTTGAGGCGGTCGGAAGTGAAATAAATAAACTGGGAGTCCCAAGACCAAGAATCCACTTGGTCGAAGGCTTCGTGGAAGGTTAATTGTTTGATATTTCCGCCTTCAACCGACATCAAATAAATATCCTGACTACCAAACTGCCCGCCCGTGAAGGCAATCCATTTGCCATCGGGCGATACCTTGGCACGGCTTTCGTTGCCCAGCATGGCCGTAATGCGATTGGCAGTACCGCCCTCGGTATTTACTTTCCAAAGGTCGCCTTCGTAGCTAAAAATCAGGTATTTGGCATCGG
>JAYWHL010000017.1:0-5347 GCA_043777715.1 Cytophagaceae bacterium
GTTTTGGTTTCGTATTGTTGCCGAACAAAAAGCTGATGCCCTCTAATATCACTAAAAATACCAATTCTTTTTTCATCAAAATGAGTTTGTATGGCATTCCAAAGGTCGGGTTCATGTACCTGTAAATTATCAAGCATCGTAGCCTGATACTCCACCCGCCATTCGTTGGCATTTCCACCCTCCACCGCCACCTCATAAACGCCCTCCACTTGTGCAAAAGCAGGACGGAGACTCTCGAATGCGTAATTATACAACTCCGTGGCAGAAGAATACCCCCCTAACTGCATGATAATAAGCGGTTTGTCTTTATATTGCTGTTCGGGCGTATTGAGGCTGATATGTGGATAACTTATGCCTTTGGGTAACTTGGGATATACCTGACGAATCAAGGCCGAAACCTCGAAACGAAGGGCGTCTTCGGAGGCATTTTTATCTAAAATCAATGTAATGTAAGCATATCCATAACCCGAAACCGATTTGATGGTTTGTACGCCTTGGAGTGTTGCAAAAGCACCTTCTAAGAGTGCAGTTACCTGACGTTCAGTGGCTAAGGGCGATGCCCCCGCCCAACTATACGACACCGTAAGGCTTTGCCCAGCACCCGAAGGCGACAGCCGAACCGACAACTTGGGCAAAAGCAATGCCCCCATTAAACTCAATACCACAAAAATCAGAATGTATTGAAAGGCGTATTTCATAAATAGTACTCAAATTTGGCAATTTAATAGTGGTTCTTCTATGACTAATACGGGATTTTTAAAAAGCCACTAAGGCACGAAGTCTCCAAGTTTTTGAAATTGAGTACTTTAATTTCTTGGTATCTTTGAGACTTGGAGGTTTAAAATGAATTTCCGTACAAATTATAGTTGAACCTTTATTGTTTCGTTATTGCTAAACTAAACATTTATTCGTTAGGTTGTTTTTAATGAATTATACCCTTAAAATCTAACATGGACTGAATACTAATGCTCAGAAAGGTTTTGAAGACCTTCTCAATGTTTATAATCGAACAAATCCGCTAAAAATCAACTAAGAAATGATAAATTTTGAATCCATTTTTGTTTTTTATTTAGCCAAAAAAGTGTATTGTACCACAAATAATAGTACATTAGACTATTGACTTTACCAAAAATAACCGCCAAGTTTGGTAAGTAATCGAAGCTACAATAACATCATGTTTTTCAAAACATTCTAAACAAAAAACAAATGAACAAAATAATTATGAGTCTAATTTGCGTAACTCCATTTATTACCTGTTTTTCTTGTACTGATACGGAAAGCACTGATAAAGTGGTTACATTGTTGCCCTCAATCAAAAAAATATTTATTTTGGACGACTCCTCCAAAGCATTAAGTATTCAAAATCAAGTGTTTGAGAATGATGCTGATGATAAATCCTACTTCACTTTCTTAAATGTAAATTTAAACAGCATTGACTTTTTTGAATTAGAAACGTCAAGATTTAGCCATAGAATAAAATTTGAAAAAGAAGGTCCAAACGGTATTGGAACATTAGGGGGCTACTTGGTTCATACTGTGGATTCTATTTTTGTTGTTAGAGAAAACACTTATTTAATTTATTTGATGAAAGCCAACAAAGTAATCAACAAATATGACTTACTCAATGAAGAACGAAGTGCTAATACTTCATTACCTTGGGTACAAAGTGGGAGATTAATTACAAAAATTGGAGACCTTTTGGTTTTGGCTGGAGTGCCTGATGATACCCGAACGATAGCTGCCCGTAAAAAAGCCAAAAATATGATTACCTTAAACATACAAACCAAAAAAGTAAACCGTTATCTTGACTTCCCGTCCTTGTTTTTACACGATGGAAAACCTTGGTCTAATTATTACAGCAACTTTTATTATTGCATCAATTTTTCAAAAAATAGCATTTTGTATAGTTTTGCAGCGTATGAAAATATTATAGAAAGTAATCTATCGTTCGTTCCAACAAAGGAACACCTTGCTCAAAGTCAGTTTATTGATAAAATTAGGGTTGATAATAATCCCTATTCAGACGATACGCCTTTTCCTAAAGCATTCTTTTTTTACGGGCAACAGCCTTCTTATGGTGCGATTATTTATGACCAATATCGTGAGGTTTACTATCGTTTTGCTACCTATCCTCAAAAGAAGACCATAAAAAATAAAGAAGTATTTATTGGCAAGAATACGATAATTATTTTGGATAAAAATCTAAAAAAAATTGGGAAAATCGAAATGGACAGCGTTTATAAAAATAATTGTTTTGTAACACCACAGGGTTTGTTTATCCAACACCATACAGATATAGAAAACCAAAGCGTGTTTGAAAGATATGATTTAGATGATGGTAAAGGAAGGCTTCGCTAATTTACCGTTTAATAAATATTATTTGCCCGTACAATAAAAAAAGCATAGATTTGGTTAAACAGTAAACCGCAACCGCTAAACCCCAAATCCGCAAACATGACGAGCCTAAACAGTGAAGAAAAAACCGTTTTATCGTTAATAGCCCAAGGCTATCAAAACGAAGACATTGCCGATGTAATGTGCAAAAGCCCACATACCATCAAAAACCACAAAACCCGTATAAAACACAAATTGGGCATAGCCGCCTCCTGTACGCACCTTTACCAACAAGCGGCAGCTTGGTTACAAACCCTGTACCCTCCAATCGAAGACAATCCTGCGACAGAGGGGGGGGGGTAATATGCTGATATACAGCTATTTGCGTAAAATTAAATCTTATGAAGGGAGGCTTCGCTTTGAGCAAAGCCTCCCTTTTTTGTTAAAAGATACTTTTTAAAAAACCTAAAAAAAAGTACATTGTACTACAAAGAATAGTACATTAGGCTATTGACTTTACCAAAAATAACCGCCAAGTTTGTTGAGTAATAGTGGCCACGAGAAGGGTAATTTTTTTTAACATTTAAAACTTTCAAGAAAATGAAAAAAACAAAATTTGTAAAAGTATTGGCTGTAGCTTCAATATTGCTTTTTGGGTCAAGTATTCCTCAAAAATCAAATGCAGGGCCTTTTGGAAAATGTGGTGCTTGGGTTATTGTACCTAACACAGATGATGACATGAAATGTATCTACCATTTTTTTCGATGTGATTGCCTTCTTGGCGGAGGTGGTGATGGAGGAAACCAAATGTAGATTTTAATCGTGTTAATCTTTAGTGTAATCAAAAATAAACCGCATAAAAAATCTACACATCGTAATTAATTTGAAAATCATTATTCTCTTAAAGTTAGATTGTTTAGAAGTTTTTGCGGTTTATTTTTTCAAAAAAAACCTCCTTTGATTATATGAAAAACTTTGTTTTAATAATTTTTCTGTCCCCTTTGATAATTTATTTGTTTGGCTGTGGCAATGCTGATACAAACCAATTTTCGATGCTCAAACAAACTTGTGAATTAACTGACAAAGACCAATTTAGTTTGGTGGCACAAGCAAAACCAATTTCAATCATCGTTCCAGCTAATAGTTTTCCAGAATTTACACATACGCAGGTCTATGATAACAGGTTTTTGTATGGCTATAAAGAAGGAGCAAATCGTATCGAAATTTTTGATATTATTCTTCAAAAGCATCTAAAAAGTATCTCGATAGACCAAAATTTTATATCTAATTTGGGAAATTTTTTTGTTCATAAACCCGACAGTATATTTTTTGCAAAAACACAATCTTCGGTCGTCTTGATTAATGATAATGGAAAAATTATTAATCAGTGGAATTTAGAGTCTGCTCCCTTGGGCTGGGTTTTGCCCAATGAAGCTAAATCTACCTCAGCACCACTGACATTTTTTTTCACCTCGGGTAAGTCTATTGTTAGTTATAGTCCTACTAATCATTGCATCTATCTAAATTTTGCAAGCCCTGATTTATGGTATTTTAAAGATAGACTAACGGCTAAATTATGTGCAACCTACAATATTAGTACTAGAAAATGGGTTGCCACTTTTGGCCAAATGCTTGGAGTTTATAAGCAAACCATAGGTTATAGATATCCATTTGTATTGAGTTTGCCTCAAATGTGTGTTTTGGGCGATACATCAATTGTTTCTTTTCCATTAAACCATAATGTCCAAATTTATAATAATAAAACGGGCAAATTACTGTCAGAGGCTTGTATCGGAAGTAGATTTCTGAAACAATTGCCCTCGCCATTAAACGAAGAAGGAGATGCCCAGCAAGAACGAAATTTCCTAGTTACTTCTAGTTATTACGGTGATATCTCTTTTCATAAATCAGTCGGTCTTTTTTCAAGAGTAGTGGTTCTGCCCCAAGACCTCAAAAACAGCGATGGCACGTTAAAAAGATTTTATCAAAAAGAGAGTAGCGTTATACTTTTTGATAAAAACTATAAGATTGTTGGCGAATTTAAATTTGACAAAGCCAAGGGATTTCTTAGGGCAGGAAGCACACATTATGTTGATAATGTAATAAGACTTGATGATGGATTTTTGGGTACACGGCAGAGCGATTTAAACAAAAATGATGATACGTTGGCGGTTTCTACGCATTACAAAATTGTGCCTATCAAATAATCTTAATTGGAGTTTTACGTTTTGAATATTGCGATTTACGCCTAAAAATTAAACAAACTTGATATGAAATTTTCAATTAATATTATCCTTTGCCTCATTGTTTTTAATAGTCTGTTATCGATAGAGAGTTTTGCTCAAAATGATATAGATATTAATAACCTAGCCTATTGTCGTACAGACATGAACCTTGCTAACCTTTGGTTTATTAATCAAAAAATGGCCTTGGCAACTCGACTTTATAAGAATAACGAATTTGAAGTAAAAGACATTATTTTGATAGACAACCAAGGCCTTGTTGTAGATTCTATTTCAATTCCAAAACTATACTCCCGCAGCAAAGATTATAACCATCAAAAACCCTCAAATGTATATAGAGTCAATAAAAACGAGTTTTATTTTTGTTTTGGTAGTTGTTCTTATCTCATCAAAATAGAAAATAATAAAATTTTACATAACAAAACCACTAGCCCCTGTGCCTATAATTACACGCTGTCCCCAAGCATTGCTCAAGAAAACCCCTTTCTCAAAATACAAAGCATAGGTATTATCCCAGGGCATTTGATTGGCTACTACCGTTCAAAATCTCGAAATAAAGGTAATTCGGCAGGGGTTTCAGTTGATGACGAAAAAAACTTTCCGTCTTTTTGGGTAGCCAAAATTAATAATCAAAACGAGATTGATAAACTTATCACTATCAATACGCCCGAAACCAAACTAACCGAAGACCTCTACGTTAATATCAAAGATTGGGATTTGGTTTATGCAAGACCAAATACTTTTTCTTCTCATTATTCAATCGACAATCA
>JAYWHL010000018.1:0-5290 GCA_043777715.1 Cytophagaceae bacterium
GTTACCGCCACCAAACGCCTTACTAAATTGCCTGTGGACAAGGCATCTTTCAAAGATATAGACTACGTGTTGGTGTCGCATTCCCACTATGATCATTGCGACAAAGACAGTTTAAAGCTATTGGCAAAGCTAAATCCCAAGGCTCAATTTTTTGCTGGATTAAAACTTAACACCCTGATAGAGAAATGGATAGGCCGACCCGTCCAAACAGCGGGCTGGTACCAAGAATACAAAACAGACGATAATGTTCAACTATTTTTTGTGCCATCGAGGCACTGGTCGAACCGCTCTTTGGGCGATATTAACGAAACCCTTTGGGGCGGATTTGTGTTAAAGTCAGACAATAAAACACTTTATTTTGGCGGAGATTCGGGTTATGGTAATCACTTTGAGCAAATCGGAAAACTTTTCCCAAACTTAGACGTGGCCATGATAGGGGCGGGGGCATACTCGCCAAAGTGGTTTATGGCACCCAATCACCAAGACCCAGCCGATGCCCTCATTGCCTTTAAAGATACCAAAGCAAAGGCACTGATACCCTTCCATTATGGTACTTTTGATGTCTCGGACGAACCCATTTCAGAAGCCGAAAAGCTACTCAATCAAGGGGCTGTTTCAATGAAAATATCAGAAAAATTAAAGCTACTCAACCTTGGCCAAATATATAATTTTTCTTAGTTTAACTATTTACTGAACCTTGCTTTTTAATTGACAAATAAAATCACTTCTTCTCAAATTCAACCTTTACCCTTTCTCATCGTGGGGCAAGGTTTGGCAGGTTCTGTGTTGGCAGATTTATTGATAAAAAATGGACAAAAAGTTTATATTATTGATACAGGGATTGAGTCTTCTTCAAAGGTGGCGGCAGGGCTTTTTAATCCTGTTACAGGCAAAAGATACGTCAAAACTTGGTTGGCCGATTCCATATTCCCTTTCTTGAATAATTATTATCAAAATCTTGAAAAACAGTTAGATAGTTCTTTTTTTTATCCTCAAAAAATGTTCAAACCTTTTATGGATATTGAACAACAAACTTTCTTAACTGCCCTCACCGCCGACTTACCCGACTATCTTTCGGTTGCTCCAAATCCACAGCCTTATCATCAAATTATTGAGCATCGTTTTGGAGGTGTTTTTACAAATTTTGGAGGCTGGTTAGACGTAAAAACCATGATAAAATTATTTAGAAATTGGTTTAAGAACGATGGCGTTTTAGAAGAAAATAATTTTGAGTTTAAGGATATTCGATTCACTAATAATATTGTATTTTATCAAGATAAACCTTATCAAAAAATCTTGTTTTGTGAAGGCAGTGCAGGAAGCAAAAATCCATATTTTGATTGGTTGCCTTTTAAGTCTGTTCGGGGAGAATTGCTCACGATTAAACTTCAAAACCAACAATCGCTTACGGATATTATCAACCACGGAATTTTTATTATTCCTTTGGGCAATCATCTCTACAAAGTTGGGGCTACCTACGACTGGGATAACCTTTCGTGGCAAACCACCCAAGCGGGTAAAGAACAATTGGTACAAAAATTAAAATTAATCTTAAAAACCGATTTTGAAATCATAGCCCATGAGGTAGGCGTGAGACCCTCGGCCACCGACCGCCGACCACTCATTGGCCTACACCCCGACCACAAACAGTTAGGGTTTTTTAATGGTTTTGGAAGCAAAGGGGTTTCGTTAATCCCTTATTTTGCCGCTCATTTTGTTGATTTTTTGATAAATAACAAAGAACTAGAGCCAAGTGTCAATATCAAAAGACATTTCTCGTTATATTGTCATTAATTTCGTTCAAAAAACAAAATTAATTGCCTCTATTTACCAAAGAACTCACATCTATTCAAGTAATTTAATTGAGCATTTCATTTTTACATCTAATGTCTTCAAAGCCGACTACCGACAGCCCAGTGCCGACAGTTACTTATAAATCTCAACCCATGCCCAAGTTCATACGCTTACTATTATTGATACTGATTTTACCGATTTCACTCCAAAGTTTTGGCCAGCACCCTGTGCCTTCTGGCGAAGTATTTGGCAAAAATCGAATTCAATACCGTGCCTTTGAATGGAAGATTTTAAAGACTGCCAATTTTGAGATTTATTTCTATCAAAACGGCCAAGCCAATGCCACCCTCGCAGCCCAATATACAGAATCGGAGTTTGACCGCATCACCGAAATTTTGGGTTATACTCCTTCCGACAGAATCAAGATTTTTATTTACAATACCGCCCAAGACCTCAATCAAAGTAACTTGGGTTTAGGCTCGCCCGAGGACGGTAGTCCAAAGATGGTAAATCTCCAAAAATCGAGGGTAGAAATCGCTTTTTCTGGTAATCAGATAGCATTCAAAAAACAACTTATCAAGGGCGTTTCAAGTATTTATGTTTATGATATGTTGTATGGGGGCAATGTAAAAGAAATGCTTCAAAACTCGCTGTTGCTTTCCTTGCCCGATTGGTATATGGACGGTATGGCCAATTACCTAACCGATGAGTGGACTACCGAAAGCGACAACGCCATGCGAGATATTTTATTGAGCCAAAATCTAAAGCGGTTATCTGCGTTGAGTGGCCAAGAGGCGGGTATCGTTGGGCAATCCATTTGGCATTACATAGCCCAGCGTTACGGCAAAGACAATATTTCTAATATCTTGAATCTCACCCGAATCATCAGAAACGACCAAACCAGCATAGCCAGTACATTGGGTTTGGGTTTTAGCCGATTTTTGAAAGAATGGAAAGATTTTTATCAGTCGGCTGCCAGCCAAGCCGCCGCTAATTACCAAGACCCTAAAGCTAGTTTTATGCTCATGGGTAATGGTTTGGACAAAGGCTATAAATTTAGGAAAATAAAACTATCGCCCAATCAAGATTTTATTGCCTACACCACCAACGACAATGGGCATTACACCATAGAATTAAGTAATCTGAAAACGGCGAAAAAAACCACTGTTCTTAGTGGAGGTTTCAAAGCCATAGGCCAGCCTACAAATTTGGACGTGCCGCTTATTGCTTGGCAAAAAAATAATAATTTGGCAACGCTCTACGAAGATAAAAATAGAGTTTTTATAGAAATATTCGCTGTTGATGACAAAGGCAATGCCAAAATGAAAACCCGCCGAGAACTCAAAGAAATAGACCAAGCCAATGACCTAGACGTTTCCGAAGACGGTACAATGCTCGCTTTGAGTGCCTCCCGAAAAGGTCAAAACGATTTATTTTTGTATAGAATAAACGGCAACGCCCTGATACAACTAACCAACGATTTTTTTGATGATAGATACCCGCAGTTTATCGGTAAGTCTAATAGTAGTGTAGCGTTTGTGTCTAATCGTATTGCCGATAGTTTGGGGACTGAAAAAGGCACATTCAAAAATATTAAAAATGCCTTCGGAATTTTCCTGCACGACGGTAGCCCCAAAACAACGGTAGTGCCTTGTCTTAAAGATTCGTTGAGAACCATCAGTTGCTTAATAGAATCTAATAATAACTTGTTTTTTCTTTCCGACGAAAAAGGTATCAATAATCTCTATCGCTTTGCCTTGGCCGATTCTGCCCTTGCCCAACTTACGGCATTTAAATATGGCCTCAAAGAAATTGATGTTAATGGTATTTCTGGTAATATTGTTTACCTAAGCATTCAAAAACAAATAGAACAGTTGGGGCTTCAACGCATTGCCCTAGACAAAGCCTTGGACACCGAACCTACTGTTTTTGCACTCAAAAATAAAACATTGTTCAATAACCAAGCATCGGCTAGGGTAGTTACCAAACCTATTGACGAACCCTTAAAAACGCCTTTGGTTAAAGACAAAGAAAATAATGGCGTAGTGGCGGGTTTTAAAACGCCTCTTACAAAAGGCGAAGTAGATACTCAAAATTATACCTTTGAAAATGAAGTAGTTAAGAGCATCGAACCAAAAAAAGAAAAGTTTTCGCCACGGCTAAATAACACGACTCAAAACAATGCCATTAAATTAGCCAAACGAGAAAACATCAAAATAAAAGGGCCACTAGATTATGAAAACGCTGCCGTTTTTAGTGGTTCAGACGGTAACTTAACCATCGACCCTCTGCCCATGCGGGGAATTGGTTGGAAACAGACTTTTTCTTTGAACGATTTGTTTGAAAATCATCTATTAAGAGGAGGCATATTTGTAACGCCAAACCTTCGCAATTCTGACTGGTTTGGAGAATATCACTATTTGTCTCATCGGATAGACTTTTCGGCAAGGATAGACCGCAAAACCAACTATTTTGAAAACGAAATACTTACCCAAAAATATAGATTTAACCAATTGTTGCTCACCGCTTCGTATCCAGTTTCGGTAACAACACGGCTCAGTGTTTCGCCATTTTATGCCCTAAGCCGTGCCATAGATTTGGAACAAGTGAGCAATCCAGACAAAGTTTCTGAATTTGGAGGCGCCAAGGCCGAGGTTGTGTTTGACAACACGACCAACATGGGGCTTAATATGCTTGAGGGTACTCGTGCCAAAATAAAATATGCTTACTACAAAGGCTTACGGTCTGACCAAGAATCTTTTGATAGGCTAACTGTTGATGTGCGTAACTATACCAAAGTTTTGGATAAGTTTATTTTGGCCACAAGGCTATCCTATAGCCGTTCGGGCGGGAACGCTCCAAAATTAGTATCACTGGGAGGCATGGACAATTGGATTTTTATCAACCGAGACACCCAACCCATTTCCGACGCCCTAAATCCTGCCGATAAACGAGATTTGTTTTTTACAGATTTTGCAACCAATATGAGGGGCTTTAACATCAATAAACAGTCGGGTACAAATCATCTCTTGCTAAATATTGAGTTACGCTTTCCTTTGGCCAAGTATTTTCATAATGGGCCAGTTACATCTAATTTCCTTCGTAATTTACAGTTGGCAACCTTTACAGATATTGGTACTACGTGGTCCGAAAACGGCCCTTTTGCCATTCGTTACGAATATCCCATTTCGCCTGTTGCGGGTAGCCGAAATTATTTTGGAGCGGCGGTTAATACCTTCAAAAACCCTTTTCTTTTGGGTTATGGCTTGGGTGTTCGTACAACAATTTTTGGCTACTATGCAAAATGTGACGCCGCTTGGGGAATGGAAAACAAAGACATTCAAAAACCAATTGTTTACCTAACACTTGGTTACGATTTTTAAAATTATTGACACTACGATTTTATTACAGAGAAGTTAAATAGAGCATAATTTTTAGTACTTCACGAGTGTATTATTTTTTCTTGGATATAATATTCTTCAAAAACAACCAAAAT
>JAYWHL010000019.1:0-15045 GCA_043777715.1 Cytophagaceae bacterium
CCATTTTTTCGGTACGCAATTTGGGGATTTGTGGGAGACTATTACAGAACCTATTCCCTTATCGTTTCAATATTTTTTATTCTTTTTGGAATCTTCTCTTTTGATTTTTTAATAAAAACAAAAAAAATAAATTGGATTGTATTGCTTGCTTCAATTGCTGTACTTATAACCCTAACCAGCCTCTCTTATTTTCCAGATAACTCAGGTATCAACAAAAGCATTTTAACGAACGTTAGGTTTCTTTTGTGTGCTTACGGTGTATTGCTGTTGGCTTTATCAAAAATCAAAAATGCTACTGGCGTAATTCTTGTTATTTTCTTCGGAGTTTTAATTGGCGAAGAAGTGTATATGGCTAGAATAACCGTAAACAAAAGAGACATTGTTTCTGTATCAGAACTAAATGAAAAAATAGGATATAATGATTATTCTAAAGAAGCCATCAAATATATAAAAGACAACGATAAGTCGCCATTTTACAGAATGGATAAAACTTTTGGCTCTGGAAATTCCGCCTACATGAGTTTGAACGATGCCATGCTTCATGGCTATTACGGTACAACCGCCTATTCGTCTTTCAATCAAAAATACTACATCAACTATTTGCAATCAACCGACGTAAATACGAGCAAATCAGAGTCATTTACTCGTTGGTCTTTTGGTATGACCGACCGTACCATTATCCAGTCATTAAATTCGGTAAAGTATTTATTAGCCAAAGAAAAAAGAAATTCTTTGTGGAAAATAACCCATGATTCAATAACCACAATCGGTAATATTACTATTTTTAGACATAAGTTTGTGCTACCTCTTGGCTATACCCACCGCAATTATATGAAGCGGTCAGAATTTGAAAAACTATCAATGGGCAAAAAAGACTCTTATTTGCTTGAAGCCTGTTATGTAGATGATGCAGACGTAGATTTGCTCAAACCATTAAACAGGGTGTCGTCAAAAGATTCTTTGTTGTTACCTGTTTTATCTTTTGAAACCTATCGTGAAAAAATCAATACACTAAAAAAAGACTCCCTTGATTTAACCAGTTTTTCAGAAACCAACATAAAAGGTAAAGTGAATGCTTCGGCCAATGAAGTTTTGTATCTGTCTATTCCTTATGATAAAGGCTGGCATTTGAAGGTAGATGGTAACGACCAAAAATTTATAAAGCTAGATGCGGGAATGTCTGGTGTTTTATTAAACAAAGGCATGCACCAGATTGAGTTAAATTATGAACTTCCCTATTTTTATAAAGGATTAGCTTTGGCTGTAATGGGCGTTTTAGGCTATTTATTACTTTTTGTGTTTAGAAAAAAAATCGCCTTGATATGACCATAGACTTTTCGCTAATTTCTGATAATTTAATCAAAAACGATGATGGTATTTGGTATGCCAAAACTCAAAATAAAATTTCGTACCCCGAAGAAGGCAATGCCTTTTGTATGCAATTAGAAGACAATAGTTATTGGTTTAAGCACCGTAATAGTTGTATTGTTGAGTTAGTTAAAAAATATAGCCCCAATACCACTTTTTTCGATATTGGAGGCGGAAATGGTTTTGTAGCCAAGGGCTTAGAAAATGCTGGGATTTCAACGGTTTTGGTTGAGCCTGGGCAGAGCGGTGCAAGCAACGCCAAGGCTAGGGGGCTTTCAAATGTTGTTTGTGCTACCACCGAAACGAGCGGTTTTGAAAAAAACTCAATAGCTGCTATTGGGCTTTTTGATGTAGTGGAACACATTGACGACGACGAAGCGTTTTTGGCTCAAAACTACGATTTTTTGCATAAAGAAGGCATGATTTATATCACAGTCCCTGCTTATAATTTCTTGTGGAGCAATGAAGATGACTACGCAGGACATTACCGAAGACATACCATAGATTCGATGTCTAAGACTTTGAAAAAAATTGGCTTCAAAATAGTTTATACCTCTTATCTGTTCTCGGTACTGCCATTACCTATTTTTTTGTTGCGTAGTTTGCCTTCAAAATTAGGCTTTAATAAACAGGTAAGTAATCTTGACAAATACAAAAACGAACATTCAGAAGGAAATACTTCGGGTGTGCTTCAAAAAATTTGGAATTGGGAGTTATCAAAAATTAAGAAAAATCAATCAATTAAGTTTGGAAGTAGTGTTTTGATTATTGCTAAAAAATAAAATTTGATTCAAGACTATAAAACAAGAATAGCCTTTGCTCATTGCAAAGGCTATTCTTGTTTTAACTTACTTGGCCAACTATTTTTAATACTATTACTGTTGGTAAAATTTGATAATCTGGCTAATTACAAAATCTTGCTCATCGCTGGTTAGGGCATAAAACAATGGCAACCTTACTAAAGTTTCTGTAAAATTATCAGCGTTTTCCAGTACTCTACCGTCGTGTTTGTTTGTATAAAAAGGACTTGAGTGTAGTGAAATATAGTGAAACAGGGCATGAACCCCCGATGATTTCAAAAAGGAAATCAAGGCGTTTCGTTCCTCAGTATTTTTGCATTCTAAATGAAATAGATGGGCATTATTGCTGGCATAGTCAGGGATGTTAGGCAATTGGAAAAGGTTTTTTTGAGCCAACGGCATCAGATTAGTCCAGTATTTTTGCCAAATGGCAATACGTTTTTGCTGAATATCTTCAAGGTTTTCTAGTTGGGCAAACAGATAGGCAGCGATAATTTCTGACGGCAAAAAAGAAGAACCAATGTCCACCCAATTATATTTATCAACTTCGCCACGCCAAAAAGCCGAGCGATTAGTACCTTTTTCCCAAATAATTTCTGCTCTATCGGCAAATCTTTCATCATTGATAACCAACATTCCTCCCTCGCCCGAAATAATATTTTTTGTTTCATGAAACGAAAAGGCCGCCAAATGTCCGATACTACCCAATGGCCTACCTTTGTAAAACGAATCAACGGCTTGGGCGGCGTCTTCTACCACAAAAATATTATGTTTACCGGCCAGTTGCATAATTTTGTCCATATCACAGGCTATACCAGCATAATGCACCACAACAATTGCTTTCGTTTTTAGGGAAATCAGGTTTTCTAAATTATCCGCATCAATATTTGGATTATTGGCATAACTATCGGCAAAAACTACCTTCGCACCTCTCAGGATAAAGGCATTAACCGTTGAAACAAAAGTATAAGACGGCACGATTATTTCGTCGCCTTCTTGGATATTTAACAAGATGGCGGCCATTTCTAGGGCGTCAGTGCAGGAGGTTGTGAGCAAGCATTTATGAAAGCCATAGCGTTGCTCAAAAAAATCATGGCATTTTTTGGTAAAAATTCCGTTGCCTGATATTTTTCCAGAATAAACCGCCTGATAAAGATAATGGGCTTCTTTGCCTGTTAGGTGTGGTTTGTTAAAGGGAATATGCATAATGTAAGATAAAACATAGCTTCCAAGATTATAGAAGCCTTAGCTTTTTGTTGAAAATTTTTATCGGGTTGCCAACAGCAGAGTAATTATTTGGAATACTTTGAGTAACAACAGTACCGATACCCGTAATTGTATTTTTACCGATACTAATATTATTTGAAATAATAGTACCAGTACCTATAAAAGAACAATCTCCAATGCTTACATTACCAGAGGTGGTAACTCCAGGCGAAATATAACAGCACTGGCCTATTTGATTGTCGTGAGAAATTGTTACCGAATTGTTGAGCAATGTACCAGACTGAATAATCACATTTTTATCAATGTTACACATCGGGTATAAATAAACTGCGTCTTCGAGTTTGGCAAGGCTAGAAACGTAACAACTTGGGTGAACCAAAGAAGGCAAAAGGCGATTATTTGATTTTAACGAATTGATAATTTCTTTTTTTTTGCTCAAGTGTTTGTACCCTAAGGCCACTAAAAAATGATAGTCGCCGAACTGAGGACTCATAAAGTCTTGAAAGGCAAAAGCATTGTTATATCGATTGTTAAAGGCAATGTCATCAAATACAACCAGCCTAGAAATATCAAAAATTTCTTTTGCCAAAGTCTCCAATTGTTTGCCAAGTTCTCCATAGCCAACTATAGCCAATTTCATATTTATTTGGTAGCTATAAAGCCTATGTATTTGTATAGATTTTTAGAAACAGGCAATAACATTTGCAAAATATCGTCCATAAAATTAGCCTGTTGCAAACCTACTTGTTTTTCTAGGCCAGCTTGATTAATGATAAAGGCTTGGCCAATATACCAGTAATAAACAAACTTCACGTCCTTAAAACCTACGCCTAATAGTTTTTCTCTGAGTTCTTCTTCTCTAAAGCCCCCTTTAATATTTTTACCATATTCAGCATTATTGAAAATGTCGGTATCTACGCCAAAATTAGTCTGAATGTCTTCATCTTTATAGGTTACCATTTCTATTTCTCGCTTTACCAACGAATGATAGTTTCCCTCTCGTTCTAGCTGATTGATGGCGTCCCAAAAGTAAAAATTAGGGTCTTGGTCTGCATAAAACACGCCCCCTTCTTTTAGGTGCTTGTAGGCAGTTTCAAAAACGGGTACAACGTCGTATAGATGATGTAAAAAAGAATAGGCTGTAACCATGTCAAATGATTTTCCTTTGGCATCAAACGAACCCGCATCATGATTAAAAATACTAATCTTAGCATCTCCAGTGCGGTCTATTCTGTCAAGCATTGCTTGGGTTACGTCCACACCATAAATTTCGCTTACGTATTTCTTTACAATGTCTATCACAAAACCAGTTCCACAACCCAAATCCAAAATGCTATCAACCTTGTTTTGGGTGATTAATTCTTTTAAAATATTTTCTGTTCGGTCTATGTTTTCAGAACGAAATTGTGGTTCGCAGGTATTATAATCTGCAGCCAAACGAGAATGTAGTGCAATGTTTGCTTTGATAACTTCTTGGTAATCGGTAGTCATTTTTTTATTTATAATTAAAATGTTGTCTAGTTTAGCGTTGTTAAAAAGTATTTATTCTGCCTTTTGTTTGAATTTTCTATCTTTGGCAGTTACATAATATTCGTCATAATTACTAGGTATTTGTGTCCAAAAGCCTAATTTTTGTAAGGCATTGTCAGAATATTTACTCGTATCCAAATGAGCCATTGCTCTTGGAATATCAATGCGTTGTTTCATAAACGATCTACAAGCATTAATAGTCAGGGCGTGTCTCCAATTAGGAGTATTGTTATTGCCCCCAGCATGCCAAACTCGTGCATTAAAAAACCAAACCGTACCTGCTTTTGCTATGAGCCTCTTGGCATGAGCCTTAAAGTATTCTTCTGTGGGGGCCTCGGGCGTGTTTTGGGAATAAGGCAAAAAATAAGTTGCTCCGTTTTCTTCCGTAAAATCATCTAACAAAATAGTAGCCCCCATATTTGTAATATAGTCGTTGATTAATCTGGGGCAATCGACGTGTATTCTATTAGAAAAATTATTTTTGAAGGGCGGCATAGACGACGACGTATAAGCATAAACAATGCTGCCGTCCCCCAAAATACTATTCAGAGGTTCGGTTATCATTGGGTTATCAAATAATTCAACAAAAGCCCCTTCATACAAAGCCAAAAGTAATACCATTCCGTAATCATTGTAGTCTGTTCTATTGCCATGGTACGCTACTTCTTGGTCAATTGCCAAACTCAGTTCTGCTTTGGCACGCTTAATGAAATCATCGGATAATACATTCTCTACAATTGAGTAGCCCTGTGTTTGTATTTCTTCAATAAATTTTTGTTTATCAAACATGATTTAAGGTTGTAAAAGTATTTGTACTAAAATGTTTTGGGCTTATAAAATAGTATCTTAAATTGCTGATTACCAATATAATGTATTTTTTATCAATGCTCAATAGTTGATTTTTTCTCGAATCAAATAAAAAGGGCGATCCTGTACTTGATACCAGATTTTACCAATATAAAGCCCAGCAATGCCAATAACAATCATTTGGATACCAAATAAAAAGGTAATTAAAGAAACGATAGATACATAACCAGGTAAAAAATCTTTGGACAGTAGTTTACTAACAATAATGATAAGTATAAATAATACGCTGACAAAAGATACAAAAAAGCCTCCAGTAATAGTCATTTTTAGGGGTAAGTCCGAAAACGAAATGATAGCATCAGAGGCCATGTCTAATCTTTTTCTAAAATTATAGGACGATTTATTATCAACCCTAGATTGGTGTGTTATCGCTACGTACTTGTGTTTGAAACCCAGCCAGTTTTCTAAGGCGGGTATAAATCGCTTTTTTTCGTTCAAACTATTGTAGGCATTCACAAACTTACGATTCATGATACGCAAAGTCGAAGAATTTACGGGTATATTCTGACTTGTTGCTTTGTTAAGTACCCAATTAAATAACCTGGACGTTGTTTTGTCTATAACCGAACTATTTCGTATTTCTCTTAGGCCCAATACAAAATCAACATCTTCTGTTATCAATATATCCAACATTTTTGGTATTTGACTGGGCGGGTCTTGCATATCCACATTGAGCATACCAACATACTGGCCTTGGGCTTCTTGATACCCACACGAAAGAGCAATGTGTTGTCCGAAGTTTCGGCTTAAATCAATTAGTTTAATAAAATCAAAACGTTTTGTTAGGTTTTTTAATACCTCCCACGAGTTATTAGGACTTCCATCATTCACGAATATTAATTCGGTGCTTTCTTTAATGTTTTCAGTATTTAAATATCCAGTAAAAACATTCTGAAATTCCTCACAAAAAGCCTCTGCCAAATAAGCATCATTATAAATAGGAACTACAAAAGAATAAAGCATATTCGATAAAATTATTAACGGAAACTTTTCATATACTTAGTTGCATTTTCGCCTTCATTAAAAATGAGGTCTAATATACTTACACTATGCTCGAACGGAGGGTGTAACTGGCGATATTCTGGATATTGAGAATAGTCTAACCACTTGATTTTTAATCCATTGTCTTCAAAAATATGGTCTTCTATATAATTCTTTCCAGAGGGGCCAGAAAGATACTCGCTACCGCCCAATTGTTTGCATATACTTACCAGTTTTAATACTCTGTCGGGTTCGGATAGGTCTAAATCGGTTGAATTAACGATGGGAGTTTTAATTCCTAAAATTTCGCAGATAACTTTAATAAAAAGTTGATTTATTTCACTTAGATTTTTTGTATTGATGGAGGTATAAAGTTGCTCAAAAATTGGTTTATAAATCTTGAAATAGGGTGCTTTTGCGTAAACGGTAGATAAGGTTTTCCAATGCTTTATGGCCCAATCGTTTGTGGCAACTTCCACCTCATTGATTTTTTGATTGAGATTCAAAAATCTTGCAGGAATTGTAAACCAGTCAGCCCCGTTTTCTCGCTTAATTTTATTTCTGTTTCGCCAATCATTTTTAGTGTATTGTACGTGGTCATAAATTACAAAATAGTCAGCCTCGTTTATTGCATCAAAGTAGCCTTTCCAAGGCACATAATTTGACTGGGTAATAAATATTTTACAAGCAGACATTATTAATAAAACGGTTGATTTTTTGTGTTAGTAACTCACTTTACCCAACAGTAAACTAAGATTCACTCTCGTAAAATTACTATAATTTACTGTAAAATCAATGTTTGTCGGTCTAAAAAACCACCCTACATCAGTTCGGCGAGGTCTTTCAAACTAATTTTGTTTTCATAGATGGCCTTGCCAATAATCACGCCATAAATACCCGATGCTTTGAGGGCTATTACGTCGGCAAGGTTGCTCACCCCGCCTGAGGCTATAATCTGTAAATCAGGCATTTGAGCATGCATTTTGGCATAAAGATCAAACGAAGGTCCTTGGAGTAGTCCATCTTTGGCTACATCGGTACTGATGGTATATTTTATGCCTTTGTTTGTCCAATGTCCTAAAAAGTCGTAAACCGATAGTTGCGTGGCCTCTTGCCAGCCACTAATGGCTATTTGCTCGTTGCGGGCGTCGGCACCTAGGATTATTTTTTCGGGGCCATAGTGCCGCAGCCATGCCTCCACCATTTCGGGTTTGTTTACCGCCACGCTCCCCGCCGTTACTTGGCTTGCTCCTGCATCAAAAGCCAAGGCGATGTCTTCATTAGACTGTATGCCACCACCAAAATCTATCAAAAGGCTAGTGGCCGAGGCAATGCGGTCTAAGACACTTAGATTAATGATTCGCTTTTGTTTTGCACCGTCCAAGTCCACCAAATGTAGCCGTTTTATGCCCGCATCTTCAAACATTCGAGCCACCTCTACGGGGTTTGAGTTATACTCTGTTTTTTGGGAATAATCGCCTTGAGTCAGGCGTACGCATTTGCCATCTATAATGTCTATGGCAGGAATAATTTGCATAATAAATTTGGATAAGAAAACACGGCCATCGGCAACAAAATATAGGCCACTGGCTTGAATACGGACGATTTTTTAGGAAAAGATAAACGGCCACAACTGTACCGTTCTTAAAAACCGCAAAGCCGATAAGGGCAAAAGTTATGATATCCAAAATGGCTATTTTATTTACCAAACATTTGGGTTTACCTTGCTACCTTGCGTCTTTGCGGTTCTGAAACTAAGACCTTAAAATTAGCCGTTTGTCTTGGCGTGGTCAGCCAAAAAGGTTGCCAATCCGCTGTCGGTAAGTGGGTGTTTGAGCAATGCCAAGATAGCACTCAATGGGCCAGTCATTACGTCCGAACCTAGCTCGGCACACTTCACAATATGCATGGGGTGCCTAACCGACGCCGCCAGTATTTGGGTCTGAAAACCATAATTGTCATAAATCAATCTGATTTGTTCTATCAAATCTAGGCCATTTACCGAAATATCGTCTAGTCGGCCAATAAAAGGCGATACATACGTTGCCCCCGCTTTGGCGGCCAACAAGGCTTGCCCCGCCGAAAACACCAAGGTACAATTGGTTTTGATGCCTTTTTCTGAAAAATATTTCAATGCCTTGATGCCGTCTTTTATCATCGGGATTTTTACTACAATCTTATCGTCAATTTCGGCTAGGGCTTCGCCTTCACGCACCATTCCTGCAAAATCAGTAGCAATAACCTCGGCACTAACATCGCCATCAACAATATCACATATCGCTTTATAGTGCCTCATTACATTGTCTGTGCCACTTATGCCCTCCTTGGCCATCAGCGACGGATTGGTAGTTACGCCATCTAAAACGCCAAGGTCTTGAGCTTCTTTAATGTCTTTGAGATTAGCCGTATCGATAAAAAATTTCATTTCTATAGTTTGTTTTGATTGATAATATAACCACAAAGGTAGCAACATTGCCCAACAATAGAAGCCAAAAACAGAAGTTTTAGAAAATAGAGAGCCTCTAACAATACCCAGCAACAGATAGGTTACGAATTTAATCGCTTATAAATCAGGGGATTATGAACTTAGTATTTTAAAAGCCACTTTTGAGTGATAAATTGCATAAAAATACCCTTTTATGACCAAAGCCGAACTTTTTGAACAAATCCAAGCCAAAAAATCATACCTCTGCGTAGGCTTAGATACCGATATTACCAAAATACCCAAGCATCTTTTGAGCGAACCAGACCCTATTTTTGCCTTCAATCGTGCCATTATTGATGCTACATATCCCTATACTGTGGCCTACAAACCCAATATTGCTTTTTATGAAGCCCTAGGGGCAAGGGGCTGGGAGAGTTTGGCCAAAACGATTGATTATATCCCCAAAAACTGTTTTACCATTGCTGATGCCAAGCGGGGCGATATTGGGAATACTTCGGGGCTATATGCTCGTACTTTTTTTGATAAAAACAGTTCTGGCCTAGATTTCGATGCCGTAACCGTAGCTCCGTATATGGGTAGCGACTCGGTATTGCCTTTTTTGGATTATCCCAACAAATGGGTAATTGTATTGGGGCTAACGTCTAACGGTGGGTCGGTCGACTTTCAGCAACAAGTAATGGCCAATGGCGATTTTTTGTATCAAAATGTTTTGAAAACGAGCCAGTTGTGGGCCACCGACCAGCAAATGATGTTTGTTGTGGGGGCAACCAAGGCTTTAATGTTACAAGAAATCAGGGCCATCGTACCGCATCATTTTTTGCTAGTGCCTGGCGTTGGGGCCCAAGGAGGGAGTTTGGCCGAGGTTACAGCACACGGTATCAACGCCCAGTGTGGCCTATTGGTAAATTCGTCTAGGGGAATTATTTATGCTTCTGATTCAAGAGATTTTGCCGAAAAAGCAGGCCAAGAAGCCCAAAAAATCCAAGAAGAAATGGCTGTTTATTTGGCTAAATACCAATTGATTGATTTTGAATAAGTAAGTAAGGAGACAGTATTGAGGAGACAGAAGGCAGGGGCTATTTCTCTGATTATCAATTCATTAAACTTATTCAAAATATAGTTTAATTTTGTCCTTTCACTTAAAACAATACTCCGCTACAAATTAAACGGCGATTTTAGCGTAATTAAATAATTTTAGCACCTTTGGATTATTTTTTTGTTGTTCGGCATCAATACCCAACGCTGAAAAAATAATATTCAGGAAACGTTCATTGAAATATTGGGTCTTAATGTCATAAATAGAAAAAGGCTTTCTTTCTTCTAATGGTTGATTAAATGAATGTATAATTTTAGCCAAAGACAGAATAGTCAAGGAAAAATTAAATTGAAAATTCAGTCTTTGCGATTGGGTAGACTGACAATGTGTCAAACCTAAATGTTGTTTTCCATCACGATAAATAAACTCTATTTGAAATCTTAAATGATAATAATGATAGATTTTAGCACCAGATAAAGAAGTATCGGTTGAAATAAAAATTTTACAATTTTTGATGCTTTCATCAGCTTTATAATTTTGAACAACTACTGCTTTTACCCATCTTTTAAGAGATTTTACATAGACTAAACTCTCAAAAGCTGTCCATTTTTTATCTTTTATACAAACACTAAATTGAGTGCTATCCAAATTTTTCACATCTATTTTGCCAGCAAATTTCTTTTTTCTCCCTCGTCCAGAACGCTGTTCTCCTTTGTAAGCATAAAACATTACAGCATCATCTCGTAGGCGAGTAATTACTTCTAAACCGTGTTTGCATAGGGGGTCAATGAACGTAATTTTTGAAAAATAAGCATCAACGGTAACGTATTTTGACACTGCCAATAAGTTTACAGCATCTTTTGTCAGTAGGTCGGCATAGTAACTTATCAAATTTTGGGCATCCTCTAAGCATGTTTGCGTAGCGTAATAGTGGAAGGCTGTATGATTCTTGACATCTACAACTGCTAATCCTGCTATCTCTAAACCTCGCTTAACTTTTTGGGCACAACCTGACCAAAAGTAACCAATTCCATTAGTTTTTTTGCCCGATTTGCTAATAAAACTTGGGTCAAACGCCCACGTTTTTTCTTCTCCCAAATAATCAAATAAATGCTTATTAAATTCTTTGAAATCAAAGGTGTTTGAAAAGTTATTTCGGTAACTTTCTGCACTAAGTTTGCCTTGACGTGCTAAATTGTCAAAATTGAACCGCCCTCTTAAACTTAGCCAAGTCTGGACTAATTCAATAAAAAAATTGCTCTGCCATTTGCCTATTCCAGACATTTTGCTCAATATTGCGACTGTGAGTACTTCGATGCTCATAGAGGGTAAGTGTTTTTGGTTCGTTTTGCAAATCAAACCTAAACATTTATCCTCATTTTCAAAAATTTACCCTAAAATCGTAGCGGAGTATTGTTAAAAGGGAATAAATAATCAATATTTTTCTTAATATTTGTATCTAGTTATCTTTAAGTACTTCCTGAAAAATAATCAGTATTATAAAATTTGTAATCTCTTGTATTTCAAGCGAATGTCGCCCAGCCAATACCTAATACTGGACAATTTATAAAAACGTAGGGACGAATAGTATTGGGCAACACTTGCTCGTTCGCAATTAGCAACAAAGTCGAATGCTATTGGGCAACATTTGCTCGTCCCTGCAAGTCAAAAATAGTCCATAGCCAATAGTTACTAAATTATCAGAAATCTAATCAAAAAAAGGCATTTTACTAATAAACTTTCAATCACAAAATGGCTCAAAATTTCGTCTTTGGGGGCGTGATGGGCTTTCTATTATGAATCTAAAAACCCTCTCGGCCAGTATCTTAGCAAGCAGCTTGCTATTGGCCTGCAACAACACCAAGCCTACCGACGCCAATGCCCGAACCTCGTTTCTTGACCTTTCGGGTAGAGACACCACCATCAACCCTGCCGACGATTTGTTTGGCTACATGAACGGAAAATGGTTAAAAGATACCAAAATTCCAGACGACCAGTCGGGTTGGGGTTCGTTTTATACTTTGTATGAAGAAAACCTCAAAAAAACAAAAACGGTGTTAGAAGAAGCCGCAGCAGCCAAAGCACCGAACGGAAGTTTAGAACAAAAAATTGGCGATTTTTATGCTTCGGGTATGGACACCCTGGCCATCGAAAAACGAGGCATTGAACCCATAAAAGTCGAATTAGCCAAGATAGAAACGCTTAAAGATTATAAGCAATACCTAAGCTATATTGCTGAAAATGAGCATAATAGAGGAGGAGCATTGTTTAGTTTTTATGTGGGCGTAGATGATAAAAACTCTAGTAAAAATATGCTTAGTTTTGGGCAAGCGGGTATTGGCCTGCCCGAAAAAGATTACTATTTCAAAAACGACCCCGAAACTAAAAAAGTAAGAGATGCCTACACTGCCTATATAGCCAAATTGTTTGTGTTGGCAGGCATAGAGCCTAAACTAGCCACCCAACAGGCCAACGATGTACTGGCCTTTGAAACCCAATTGGCCAAGGCTCATAAATCGCCCGTGGATTTGAGAGACCCCATCAAAAACTACCATAAGTACGGTATCGCCGACCTCGACAAAGTTTACAAAATGGACTGGAAGGGCTTTTTAGAAAAAATGCAAATCAAGACAGATACCCTGCTCATTGGCCAGCCTGAATATTATGCTGCCATGGGCAAATTGCTAGAAACTACGCCTATCCAAACCCTCAAAAATGTAGAAAAACTGGCTCTACTCAATAACTCGGCTAGTTATTTGGGCAAAGCATTTATCGATACTAGGTTTGAATATAGCAAGGTATTGTCTGGCCAAAAAGTACAGTCGGCTCGCTGGAAAAAACTCGTAGATCAAACAGATGGTAGTTTGGGCGAGTTGTTGGGACAATTGTGGGTAAAAAAACATTTTACACCCCAAGCCAAAGCCCGAATGCTGGAACTGGTAAACAACCTACAAAAAGTATATAGAGGCAGACTAGAAAAACTAGATTGGATGAACTCCGAAACCAAAGCCAAAGCCCTCGTGAAAATGGATAAAATTATTAATAAAATTGGTTATCCCGATACATGGAAAAACTTTGATGATGTAAACATAGACCGAAATAAATATTTTGAAAACGTACAGGCAGTGGGCGTGCATGGCTACAAAGAGATGATAGCCAAACTACAAAAACCCGTTGATAAAACCGAATGGGGCATGACTCCCCCCACCGTAAACGCTTATGCCAACCCCACGTTCAACGAAATCGTGTTT
Organism: Cytophagaceae bacterium; assembly: GCA_043777715.1. GTDB lineage: Bacteria > Bacteroidota > Bacteroidia > Cytophagales > Spirosomataceae > JAYWHL01. Next base: position 13,507 of record JAYWHL010000019.1, read on the forward strand.
CCTGCGGGAATATTACAGTTTCCTTTTTTTGATAACAATGCCGACGATGCTATCAATTATGGGGCAATAGGCGTGGTAATTGGCCATGAAATGACACACCTTTTTGACGACCAAGGCCGCCAGTACGATGCCGATGGAAACCTAAAAGACTGGTGGAAAGACGAAGATATTAAGAAATTTAAGGCCAAAACCGATGTGGTTGTGAATCAATACAATGAGTTCAAGATGTTTGAAAACCTGCACGTAAATGGCGAATTGACCCTTGGCGAAAACCTAGCTGATATTGGTGGCCTAACCCTAGCTTATGAGGCATTTAAGCTAACGCCGCAGGGCAAAGAAAATACAAAAATTGATGGCTACACGCCAGACCAACGTTTCTTTTTGAGTTTGGCTCAAATTTGGAGAATCAAAAACCGAGACGAAACCATGCGGGTACGCCTAACCACCGACCCACACTCGCCAGAGACTTTTAGAGTAAATGGCCCTGTGCGTAATTTTGAACCTTTTTACCAAGCCTTTGGCGTAAAACCAAGCAACAAACTGTTTTTACCAGCCGAAAAAAGAGCTATCATTTGGTAAGTTTTGAGCTAATTCTACTTTTTCAAAAAAGCCTCCACTCAAAGCGGAGGCTTTTTTTAATGACTTTTAATGGATTTGGAAACAAAAGGAATATTTTTTGATTCCGTGGCAATTTTTGTGGACACAGGAACGCCTGCCACAAAGTAATCACAGCGTTAAAAGAGTATTTTCTTCGTATAACTCTGTGAAAAACTCTGAGAAACTCTGTGTCCCCAAATACTATCAGAGAATCACCTTTTTGAAGAAAAAAAAACAATTTGGATTAATAAATAGTTGAACCAAAAGGCTGTTTTATTGCACAAAAAACAACAATAAAATCACTCAAAAATGTACCCCAAAATCTATATCATTATGAATGAATGGTTTAGAAAAAATATTATTTAAAAGCAGGTTTTAGCTTTGTTCTTAACCCAAAAAAAATGTAAGTTTGTTGCTTGAAAGCCCCCAAAAATTCGATAAAATCTTCTGTATCGTTGCTATATTCCTATTTAATCTTTTTTTAACTCATTGCTTAAAATCTACCAAAAATGTCATCAACGCCCAATATTGAGCCTTTATTACAAGAAGACCCTATGCGGTTTGTACTTTTTCCTATCAAACACGATGACATTTGGCGAATGTATAAACAACACCAAGCATCGTTTTGGACAGCCGAAGAAATAGATTTGAGTCAAGACCAAAAAGACTGGGAAAACCTCAACGATGGCGAGCGTCATTTCATATCGCACGTATTGGCGTTTTTTGCGGCATCAGACGGTATTGTAAATGAAAACTTGGCCGTAAACTTTTTGTCGGAGGTGCAATATGCCGAAGCCAAAAGTTTTTACGGGTTCCAGATTGCCATGGAAAACGTTCATTCAGAAACCTATTCATTGCTGATAGACACTTACATCAAAAACCCTGTCGAAAAAGATAAAATGCTCAGGGCGATTGACACCATTCCATGTGTTCAGAAAAAAG
>JAYWHL010000020.1:0-5287 GCA_043777715.1 Cytophagaceae bacterium
ATGATAGGAATAGAGTTTGAAAAACCCGTTGAAAGCATCAAAGAAACACTATTGTTCAAACACCATATTTTTTGTGGCTATGCGGGCAAACATACCCTAAGGCTGTTGCCTAGCCTCGCCCTTGGCCAAACCGAAGCCGATAGATTTTTGGAGGCATTGACCCACGTAATGCGGCAGGGTTGAGTCCCAACCTTTCAATACTATTTCCCTAATCATAACTCAACCCTAACTATATTTATCCCCCTGCCTTGGCAATGACCCACTCCTTAAAACTAAAAAAACCAATTGCTTTTTTTGACCTTGAAACCACAGGAATCAGCACTTTCAAAGACCGAATCGTAGAAATATGTATTGCCAAAGCCATGCCCGACGGCAGCGTACAGGTAAAAACCAAACGCATTAATCCAACCATTCCCATACCCGTTGAGGCCAGTTTGATACACGGTATTTATGACGAAGATGTAGCCAATGAGCCTACTTTCAAACAAATTGCCAAGTCTTTGTTCCATTTTTTAGATGGTTGCGACCTTGCAGGTTTTAACTCAAACCGTTTTGATATTCCAATGTTGGCCGAAGAATTTTTGAGGGCCGACATCAACGATTTTGATGTAAAAAACCGAAAATTGGTGGACGTACAGCGAATTTTTCATTTGATGGAGCCTCGAAACCTTACGGCGGCCTACAAATTTTATTGCCAAAAAAACTTGGTTGGCGCCCATGGTGCAGAACCCGACACGCTGGCTACGCTCGAAATTTTAGATGCCATGATTCCTAGATATGAAAATACGGTTTTGACCAACGACAAGGGCATAGAATACGCCCCCATCAAAAACGACATCGATGCCCTGCATGAAATAACAGCGACTAGGCTCGTTGATTTTGCCCAAAGGATAGTGTTTAATGCCAAAGGGCAAGAAGTTATCAATTTTGGAAAACACATAGGCAAGCCCGTAATAGATGTACTAAAAGCCGAACCGTCGTATTATGACTGGATAATGAAAGGGGATTTTACACTAGACACCAAGCGTAAATTTACCGAAATAAAACTACGGGGAGCGATGCAGAAATAATAGGTAATTGTTGTGCGGCTTCTATCTCCCGTCTCCTGCCTCCTTTAATACGGCCTTCCTACTTGCTTTTTTTATTATTTAGCCCAATGGTATATCCTTTTTTGTATTTTAGCGTTCTTGTATCAAATATAATTTAAGATGAAAAAAATCATTTTTGCATTTCTAATTTTAGTGTTGCTGGTACCTGAAACATCAGAGGCTTCGGCTCCAATATCTAAAAGTAATACATTGAAAGAGAGCCAGTTACTAAAACGAAAAAAAGGCTATCGCCGCAAAAAAGGTTTTTTGTGGGGGCTTTTCAGAAAACGCAATGCCTGCGACTGCCCCAAGCATTAATCTAGTTTAGGCTTAACATAGCTTTGGAGTTTTCCTGTTCCTAAAGGTATTACCTCTTTGGTTTTTTAAATACCAAGCCCCCTATTCGTTATCGTCTAGGGGGTTTTTTGTTAATGTTGGGTATATATTTTTTCAGTACCTATCGGTAAATTTTATTCAACGGCATGATTTTTGTTAGAAAGTTACTGATAATTTGATAGCCCTAGTGAATATCGGTAAATAAACGTTATATGAATAAGAATTACCCAGTAGGGTTTTTTGTGATGCTGTGTTTGGTGTTTAGTGTAAATGCCTATGGCCAGTTTGATGGCCAAAGCAAGCTAGTAAGAGACAATTACGCTTTTGTGCCTGTCCAAAAAAACGGAAGCATTGAGTGGGACAAGTTCCCAGAATTTAAGTTGCCTGCCCGTTTCAAAATCGTTTATCAGGGGCCAAGATTTACAGACGACGTTAGCCAAAAACCACTTAAACACGGCTTTAGTCATTTGGCCACTTATAATTTTCCGTCCGATAAAACCGTTCCTTTCGAGCATCGAGCGGGGTTTTCGTCGGGTATTCCCTCAAACTCTGGTCAGCCTTGGTGGTATCCTTGTTTAAGCCCTTGGGGCAACGACCTCGGTATTATCAAACAAAAAGTAAGCGAATATACGGGTTGGTGCGATTTTTTTGGAGAATGTGATAAATGGCATTATCGAGTACCCGTTGATTTGTTTGCCCATGATTTTGAATCGAACGCCGCCGACGACCAATGGATTATCTACCAACGTAACCTAAGTATCGATTGCTCGCCAGCATCGGTAAAGGGCTTGGCCGATGTAGATTATATAAGAAGATACAAAAAAGAGATGATTTCGCTTCATGCCGAAATACTAAAACATAGCAAGGATTGGGTACTATCGCCCAATACCAAACAAGGGTTTTATGGCGAAGCCCCCCTTATTCATAAATTTTATGACATCGCCGACCAACCCATGGAGGCATACCAGTCTAATATTTATACCAACTATTTATTACAAGAACCCACTACATTAACCTATTCGGAGGAATCGCCCGTGATGAAAACCCTAGATTTTGTATCGCCGTGGGTATATTATCATTACAATTATCAAGAAAAGGGCATCGTAGGGCAGAAAGGCAATTGGTCTTATTTGTTCTTGCCTTATTTTTTGTTTAATGTAGAAGGCCAACGGGTTTTTACCAAAAAGCCCGTTATCCCGTTCGTGCAGATGCGTTTGCAACCTGCCGAAGGAGGCGACACTGATGTTTACAACAAAGATATTAATCCCGAAATGGCTGAAGCAACAGCAGTTTTTAGCTTACTGGCGGGCGATGGCATTTGGGTTTGGGACCAGATAAACACCCCCATTGCCCAAGACCCCAACAGCCGACGTAATTTTGCTTCGTACGAATATTTTGTGGCGGGTTTATATAGAATGTCTAGGCACAATGCCATGTTAGAAAGTCCTGATGCGTATTATGCCCCCATGAACTCAAGGGATTTGGCTGGCACACGCAAGCCCGTTGTGAGGGGGGTAATCAAAGGAAAGCGGATTTTGATAGCCGCCCAAGCCACAGATGCAAACCCAGACGAACTAACAAAAGTACCCGTTGAATACAAAAACTGGAAAGATACACTTTTGCTTTATGGCCGAGAAGTTTATATAGGCGAAGCCCAGTGGACTTGCGAGTTTCCCGAAATCAATAGCAGACCCATTGCCGTAAACGATAGCCCAAAAAACGAAGGCCAAACCATAAGGCTCAATGCCGTGGGGGGCAATAATTATACTTGGAAAGGCCCTGCCGAATTTATATCGAACGTAGCCAACCCCGTAATCACCAACCCCACGATAGATTATGCAGGGGTATATACGGTTTCGGCAAGGGTTACGCCCGCCTGCGTGAGTACCGCCACCACCGAAGTTAGGATTCAGAAAAGTGCCGTGGGGTGTGTAACCCTCAATCTCAAAGTATTGTTAGAAGGCCCTTATGATGCCCTTGCTGGCAAAATGAAAACCCAACTCAACGCACAGGGTTTGTTGCCAGGCCAAACACCCGTTAATAAATTTACGATACCCACCGACCCTTGCCAGCCTTTTAAGGGGGCACCGTGGAATTATCTAGGGGCCGAAAACGTAACCAAATACGATGCCGACGTTACTGATTGGGTGTTGATAACCCTCCGCAGAGGCCTACTTCAAAACACTACAATTTATACAGGGGCGGGCTTGGTGCATTCCGACGGAACGGTTAGTGTTAATTATTCGTGTGTGAATTTGGCCGATGGCGAAAACGTTTATGCCGTCATCGAACACCGCAACCACATTGGAGTAATGTCTGTAAACCCTATCAGGGTACTAAACCGCCGTTTGGATTATGATTTTACAAAAGGAGATTCTTACAAAACACAAAGTCCGCCATCGTTTGGGCAAAAACAGATAGGCTCTAAATGGCTGATGTATGGTATGGACTTATATAAATTTACGAGTTCACAAAACTTTGACATCAACGCCTACGACTTTTTGATTTGGAAAGTAGAAAACGGGCTTTATGGCCGATACCTACGCTCTGACGTAAATTTAGACGGCGAAAGCAACGCCAACGACGTACGGTTTTATAGACAAAACAATGGTATATATTCAAAAGTACCTCACTAATAATTGATAATAAAGGCAATGAGAGTGCCGTCCTTAGTAATCCAGCCAGCCCTTACAGCAATTGTAGGGGTTTGGTATTTTAAATCCATTTGAATAAGATGGTTCTTCAATGATTAAGACGGGATTAAAATAAGCCACTAAGACACGAAGTCTCCAAGTTATTGAAATTGAACATTTTAAATTCTTGGTGTCTCTGAGACTTGGTGGTTTAAATTGAGTTCCCGTGCAAATTATAGTTGAACCAAGAAGATTTGTCTTGTCTTGAAATATTTAAATTGCCAATCAATCAAATCTGATTTTTAGGCTTATTTTTGTAAAAACAATCCAAATTTATGCAAGACCAACCCCTACAAACCGTAGCCCTCAACGATGTTCATATAGCCCTAGGTGCCAAAATGGTAGCTTTTGCAGGCTTTAATATGCCCGTACTTTATACAAATCTTATCCAAGAACACCTAGCGGTTAGAAATTCAGTAGGCGTTTTTGACGTTAGCCACATGGGCGAATTTGTAGTAAAAGGCGAGCGAGCCATCGAGTTTTTACAGTACGTAACGTCGAACGATGTATCAAAATTACAAGATTTTGAAGTTCAATATACGTGTTTTCCGAACGATAAAGGCGGAATTATAGATGACCTACTGGTATATCGTTGGAACGAAAACGAATATTATTTAGTCGTAAATGCCTCTAATATTGACAAAGATTGGGCTTGGCTACAAAGCCAAAATAGCTTTGGAGTTAGCCTAGAAAACATCTCTAGTCAGCTAAGTTTGTTTGCCGTACAAGGCCCAAAGGCCATCGAAGTCCTACAAAAATTGACTGAAATAAATCTCTCCGAAATAAAATATTATAGCTATCGGGCAGGTACGGTGGCGGGCATTGACGATGTTTTTGTATCGGCCACGGGCTACACTGGGGCAGGAGGCTTTGAGCTATATGTATGGAACAAAGACGCACTCAAAATGTGGGAGGCTGTTTTTGAAGCAGGCAAAGAATTTGGTATCGTTCCAGTAGGTTTGGGAGCTAGAGATACCCTACGTACCGAAATGGGCTATTGTTTGTATGGCAACGACATCAACGACCAAACCTCGCCCATCGAAGCTGGTTTGGGTTGGATTACCAAGTTTAATAAGCCCTTCGTAATGGCAGCCCACCACAAAGCCATCAAAGAAAATGGCCCAAGCAAAAAATTAGTCGGTTTTGAAATGATAGACCGTGGGATTCCTC
>JAYWHL010000021.1:0-5283 GCA_043777715.1 Cytophagaceae bacterium
ATAACTCACAATTTCAAAAAGTCGTGCATCTACATTCGGTGCGAGAAGTCCAATAATAAATTCCTCTACTTTTGTAGTAATTGTGCTTTCAATACCTTGAAGTACCTCACATTGTTTCACAAAACGCTGAAAAGCATCTTGTTTTGTTTTTGTGTATTCGTTAGTTATTTCAATGATGGCCGTTGCGATATTGAAACTGGCTTTGCCAACTTTTATATTCAACAAATTTTCATTTATCCAATATCTATTTGTTGCTTGGTCTCGTAAAATTGGTTTATATTCAGAAGTTGGAAAATATTTTTCAAACTCTGAATTCATACGGTTATTCAAGGCATGATTTTGCAATTTGTTCCCAAATGGCAATTCTCTTTGTCTTGCCAAAAGTTTGTTGAATAAAGCACCTTCATATTTTGAATAATCGCCTTTTGTGTCAAATCCATTGGCTATGTAATCCTCAATAATTACATAAATGGCGTAGAGATTAGCAAAACTACCTCTTGCTTTTGAACCTCTTCCTGCTGAACGAGTTTTCTCGTTTATGTACTGTATAAGTTGACTTTTATCAAAAATATCATCAGCATTTTTGTCAAAATTATTTATTAAAATTTCTTTGATTTTAGCTGTGAATATATGTTCCATTTGCTTCAAATAAAGTTAAATTTTGTTGTGTTGCCATCGGGCGACGTTCCGCTTTTTCAATTTCAAAAGTCCGTATTTCTTTTTCTAATTTCTCGCCTTTGAATTCCTCGGCTAATTTTAATCTTCTCAAACCGATTTTAACGTATTCGTCTTGTAACTCAATGCCAATAGAATTTCTATTTAATTCTTTTGCTACATAACAAGTTGTAAAAGTTCCCGAAAATGGGTCTAAAACTAAATCCCCTTCGTTTGAACTTGCTTTTATTATTCTTTCCAATAACGAAATAGGCTTTTGAGTTGGGTGGTTTTCGTATTCGTCCATTCTGTAACGAACCCTTGAAAATTCCCACACATTTCCAGGTACTTTTTCTGAATTATAAACAGTTGGTACAGCCTTACGATAATCAATAAGTTTGCGTTTTGCTCCTGTTTTTGCTTCTACTAAAATGTCATTTGTGTTAAAAGTATAATTATTTTTGTCCTTTACGCAAAACAAAATAGGTTCGTACATAGAACCATAATATTTTTTAGCCTGAACTCCTGAACTATCATAAGACCAAACAAGCCTTGACAGAATAGTCAATTTTTTGCGTAAATGAATGTCAAAATAAGGCATAAATTGAGTGGCTGTCATTACATAAAAACTTCCATAAGGTTTTAGTTTTTGAATGCACAAATCAAGCCATTCATAGCACCATTCTAAATAACTTTCTTCTTTATCCCATTTTTCAATTTTTCCGTTAAAATTTTTGCCGATATTATAAGGTGGGTCAGCAAAAATTAAGTCCACAGAATTATCTGGCAGCGTTTTTAAGGCGACCAAAGCGTCTGCATAGATTATTTTATGTTTGTTATTACCTAATATTTCCATTTTGTCAAAATTTTTGCTCCAAAATTACATCTTTTTTGGGGGAAGGACGTTGATACGCTGTCTCATAAAATATCACACTAGTGGTTTATAAATACAGTAAAGGTTTTCTCTTCATAATTTGGGGTAAAGCAAGGACAAAAATTGGCTGTTCATTATCAATTACCTAAACCTTCTCGGCCATTTCCATTGCTTTGCGTAATGCTCCTAGTTTGTTACCCACTTCGGCCATTTCGTTTTCTATTACCGACTTGGCCACAACGCCCATTCCTGCCTGAAAAAACAGGGTATTGTTCTTACTCAAAAAAGTACGAATGGCAATGGCATGATTAAAGTTTCCGTTAAAATCCATGTAACCAATCGCCCCACCATAAATACTACGATTGCTCACTTCTAATTTGTTAATAATGGTCATGGCGTTGTGTTTGGGGGCTCCCGAAAGCGTACCCGCAGGAAAAGTATCGGCCACCAGTTGTAGTGGATTAGTGCCTGCAATCATGTTTCCTGTAACTTTTGATACCAAATGAATCACATGGCTATAAAACTGAACCTCTTTGAAGGTTTCTACTTTTACATTATCAGCACTGCGGCTGAGGTCGTTGCGAGCCAAATCGACAAGCATCACGTGTTCGGCACTTTCTTTGGGGTCGGCGTGGAGTTCTATGGCCAGTTCGGCATCTCGCTGGTCGTCGCCAGTTCGTCTGAACGTACCCGCAATGGGGTGAATTTCGGCACGACCATCTTTGATACCAATTTGTTTTTCGGGCGATGACCCAAAGATATGATAAGTTCCAAAATCAAAATAAAACAAATAAGGCGAAGGATTAATAGACCGTAGGGTTCGATAAACCTGAAAATCGTCTCCTTCAAAGTTCTGTGCAAATCGCCTAGAGGGTACAATCTGAAAAACATCACCCCGCAAACAATGCCCAATACATTTTTGAATAATACCCTGCATTTGTTCATCGCTCACATTAGAACTTTCTTGACCCAACATCTTAAAAGTTTTTGGCTGAAAATACGGTAAAGTCAGTAACAATTCAAGGTCGGCGAGGGTAGGTTTATTATCATTTTTAGAGACTTCGGTATCGGTTTCGTGGCAATAAAGGTGCATTTCGTCTTTGAAATGGTCGATGGCCACCACAAAGCGATACACAAAATAAACGATTTGCGGAATGGCCGACTCTGGACTTTTTTCTTGAATTTCGATGTCTTCAAAATATTCAACGGCATCATAAGTCATATAGCCAAACAAGCCGTTGCTCATGGCGGCATAGCCTGTTTTACGCTCCCAGTTAAACCTCCCTGCAAAATTTTTGAGGGCAGTTACGGCCTCTTTTCTATTTTTCAAGGTAAAGATTTCTGTCGTTCCATCAGGAAATTTTTGGGTAACTATCTCATTATCAAGACAAAAACTAGCGATAGGGTCGCAAGCAATATGACTAAAGCCATGGTCTTTGCCGTGATAGTCGGCACTTTCGAGCATGACCGTATTCTTAAATTTATCCCTTAGTTTTAGATAAATCCCCACGGGCGTAAAAGTATCGGCTAGGCGAGTTTTTGAGGTAGTGTTTAGTTGATATTGCATGGTATGTGGCTATTGGCTGTTGGCCTTTGGCTTAATTTACTATTTTCTTAAATTTTATGCGGCAATCTTTACCTCCCCAATCCGTCCAAAAGAGGGGCTTTTTTGTGGCCTCATCCTAAATCCTTCTCCATAAGGGAAAAGGATTTTTAATTCAGCAATGACCTTATCCTTACTCCAAAAGAGGGGCTTTTTTGTGGACGAAGCCATTAAAAAAAGCCTACTAGTTGAACAGTAGGCTTTCGGTAATTGATTTATATTGACATAAATACAAAGCGAGGCTGTTCAACCGAGATTTCTCGTTGGCCACCACCATGCGTTAGTATTCAAGTTTTTAGACATCTTTTTGTGTTTATGGTGCAAACTTAGTTAGAAAAATTGATTTGCAAAAAAAATGAGTCTTTTTTTTGAGAGATTGGATTTTTTATTCTATCATTGTTTAAGAAGCTGTTTAATGCCATTATTTAATCGCAAAACCAGTATCTTTGACAAGCCATTAGCCACTCATTTTTACCAAACCCATGTCCGAAGAAAACCCAGCCCTTCAATTTGAATCTCGTATAGATTTGTCAGCCCTACACCAAGCCGTTAGTGATATCCGCTCCGAAATAGCAAAGGTAGTCATTGGCCAACCTCAACTCATAGACTTGCTATTGGTGGCTATTTTGGCAGATGGCCACGTGTTGATAGAAGGCGTGCCAGGCGTAGCCAAAACCCTGACTGCCAAACTATTAGCTAAAACAATCTCCATAAATTTTAGTAGGATACAATTCACACCCGACCTCATGCCGTCTGATGTATTGGGTACGGCAATTTTTAACCAAAAAAAGGCCGACTTCGAGTACAGAAAAGGGCCAATTTTTTCTAATATCGTGTTGATAGACGAAATAAATCGTTCGCCAGCCAAAACCCAAGCGGCTTTGTTTGAGGTAATGGAAGAACGCCAAGTTACGGCCGACGGCCACACCTACCCCATGAGCCAGCCCTTTATTGTGTTGGCTACCCAAAACCCAATCGAACAAGAAGGGACTTATCGTTTGCCAGAAGCACAACTAGACCGCTTTTTATTTAAGATTTTGGTGCAATATCCCTCATTGGCCGAAGAAATCAATATTCTTCAAAATCATCATCAGCAAAAAAGCATGGCCGAAATGATTGCCCAAGTAAAACCCGTACTTTCGGTTCAACAACTGGTTGAGCTAAGAGACAAAGTAAAGAATGTATTGATAGAAAATAAAATTTTAGAATACATTGCCCAAATTGTTCATCAGACCCGTAATAATAAATTTTTATATTTGGGGGCATCACCAAGGGCGTCGGTGGCTTTATTAAATGCCTCAAAAGCCTTGGCGGCCATCAGAGGAAGAGATTTTGTAACCCCCGAAGACATACAAGAACTGGCTCCAGCGGTACTTGGCCACAGGCTGTTACTAAGCCCCGAAAAAGAAATGGACGGAAGCACTACTTATGATGTAATTGCCCAAATAATCCAAAAAGTAGAAGTGCCGAGGTAGTGGAATAGAAGTTGTAATTTTGGGAGATAGGAGGCGGGAGACAGGAATTAAAAAAGTATAAGTACCTGAAATACAGATTTTTAAAAACATAAAATTACGCTATGTTAGACGCTATTACCATACAAAATTTTATGGGTCATGATGAATTGACCATAAAAGATATACCAAGTATCAATGTGATTATTGGCAAAAACGATACAGGAAAAACTGGCTTATTGAAATTGCTTTATGCTACGGTCAAGTCTTTAGAAGTATATAGTTTTAAAAGTAATTCTCCAGGGGTATCGTACAAAAAAGAACTAGCCGACAAACTGCACGATACGTTTATGCCAAGGAAAAACGGCCTTGGCGATTTAGTACAAAAAGGAAGCAAAGACAAATTAGACGTAAATATTACGCTCAGTGGTAATAATGGTAAGTATAGGCAGTCTATCTATTATTCGTTTGGAGATAGAACCGAAAAATCAATTTCTACTTGTATAGACCACGTAGCACCGTTACCCAATAATCTAATAAACGCCTTGTTTGTGCCTGCCAAAGAGGTTTTAACGGCATTTAATGACATTAGAAACATTAGAGAAAATTTTTATGGCAATGGTTTTGACGATACCTATTTAGATTTAATCAAGGCATTGAGCCTAGAAACTTCACAAGGGCGAGTGGCAACGGAACTAAGT